>NZ_JBFUBH010000010.1:0-132569 GCF_056405855.1 Pararhizobium sp. P1_E7
CATGGCCGAGGATGGCCGGAAACAGGCCTTCCGGATCGGCGCCCGACAGGGTGAATTCGTCGGTGTGGCAGATGCCGGTCGCCTTGACCTCGACCAGCACTTCGCCGGCGCGCGGGCCGTCGAGCTGAACGGTCATGATTTCGAGTGGCTTGCCAGCCTGCACGGCAACGGCGGCGCGTACGTCCATGGTTGTTCTCCAAATTTCAATTGCGATTGGCGGTCTGCAAACAGCGCTTGTGCTTGTTTACGCCGTCTTGGCCGGCCCTGCCGGGAAGACCCCCGACATGACGATGAACCCCTTGATACGCTTCACGCGATCGCACCAGCGACGGATCGCAGGATAGTCCTGGCGCGAAATGCCGCCTTCTTCCGACAACATCACATAAGGAAAGCAGGCGATGTCGGCGAGAGTGGGGTGCGGAGCCGAACAGATCCAGTCGCGCCCTTCCTGCTCGCCGAACCACAAATGCTCGTCGAGGACGCGGAAAAGCCTGTGCGCACCGGCCCGCGCTGCCTCGATGTCGAAGTCGTAGAACAGTGCATCATGCAGGCGTGCGGCCGAGGCCGTGCCGGTGATACCGTCGGCGAAGGCCAGCCATTGGCTGATCTCTCCGAGCAGAGCCGCGTTGTCATGCGGATACCAGCTCTTGGATGTATCGTATCTGGAGGCGAGATATACGAGGATCGCCTGGGCGTCACGCAGCACAAGGCCGTCGTCCTCGAGGACCGGCAATTGGCCAAGAGGATTGAGCTTCAGAAACCAGTCCGACTTGTGTTCGCGGCCGGGGTAGAAATCGACCGGCACGATTTTGTGGTCAATCCCGAGAAAACTCATCAGCAAGCGAAGCTTGTAGCAGTTCCCGGACAGTTCATAGTCGTAGAGCGTAATCATCATTCCGTTCCTTAGATATCAAGCACGAGGCGAGCGGACTTGGCGCGCGAAACGCAGGTCATGATCTTCGTTCCCGATGCTCGTTCGGAAGCACTGAGATAGACGTCCTGATGATCTGGCTCTCCCTCGATCACCGTCGCCAAGCAGGTACCGCAGGCCCCCTGCTCGCAGGACGACGGCATATCGATTCCTGCTTCCCGCATGACTTCCAGAATTGTTTTCCCCGCCGGCACCTTCAACGTCAGGCAAGAGCGCGCCAGTGCCACCTCGAAACTCGAGCTGTCATCGATCGGCTTGGTGTTCTTGAAATATTCGAAGTGCACCGCCTCCTCCGGCCAGCCGGCTTCCGCCGCAACCGAACGCGTGGCCTCCAGCATGGGACCAGGACCGCAGACATACAGGTGCGTATCGCGCCGGTACGGCGTTAGCAGCGCGCGCAATTGCGCAACCGTGTCGTCCGGCGACAGCCCGAGATGAGGCTTGACCGCTTCGCCGAGCAACTTCAGCCGCTCTGGAAAGACGAGCTGACCTTCGTTCTGGGCAAAATAATGCAGTTCATGCGCCAGGTTCTGGTTCTTGAGGGTCTGCGCCATTGCCAGCAACGGCGTGATGCCAATTCCGCCGGCAACAAAGAGTGTTTTCAACGCATCTCTTCGCAGAGGAAAATTATTGCGCGGCTCCGAAATTGCCAGAACGTCGCCTTCGCGCACCGTCTCGTGCATGCATTTGGAACCGCCTCTGGAGTCGCGCTCGAGCTTGACACCGATGGTGAACGAGTCCGTCTCGCCGGGACCGTTGACGATCGAATACTGCCTGATATCGCCGTTCGGCATGTGAACGTCGATATGCGCTCCCGGCTGGAAGGTTGGCAGCAGGCCCTTGATCGGTTTGAGTTCGAAGGCCATGATTCCTTCTGCTGCCAGCCATTTCCGCCCAACCTGAACGCGAATGCCGGCTTTGCGGCCATGTGCCGAAAGCTCGGGAAGGCTGGCGAGCTCCTCAGACACCGGCTCAAAGAGCGGTTCGATCGGTGGGGGTACCGGCATCGACGACGCCTGGCGTTCAATATCGGCGCGCAGCGCCGACAGCCGTTCGTTGTGATGGCGAAGGACAGCCGAACGCTTCACGGGATCCAAAGACCCGTCCAGCACGCCTCGTATCACCGAGCGGTTGGAATCCACCGGCTGGACAAAGAACATGCCGAACGTTTGCGCCGCCCCGTCGTGGGCTCGCAGTGTCACAGCCGATGCAGAAACCGTCTCCGCGGAAACTTCCACGCCGTTCCCTTCGAGGGCGTCATTGGGCTGGAACCGATATGCCCGAAGGGCATCGACGACCAGTTCGGCAGGCGCGTTGACCGGAATGGCGCGCAAAGCGACTGTGTTTTTGTCTTCAAGGCCGGCGATCTCGGGCAAGTCGCCGACAGCCTCTTCGGACGACCATATCAGCCCGTATCGCTCGACCGCCGGAAACGTGCGGTTTGTGATGGTACGAGCAGGCGCGTCGGCCGGATGCGCAGGAATATAGGTGCAACCGGCGGTGCGGTTCGAATAGCGCCAACCGTGATACTGGCACTTCAACTCGCGGCCGTCGTTTATCCCGATCGACAGCCGGACGCCGCGATGCAGACAGCGGTTCTCCCATATATTGACGTAACCATCGTCAGCGCGCCAGACCGCGAACTCCCGGCCGTAGAGCTGGCCGTGGAACACGTGGCGCAACGGCAGGTCGGTCGTGGCGGCAATCGGATGCCATGTGCCCCGAACATCCTTCAACATCTGCTTCTCCCATTCTTCATCAAGTTTCGTCATTGACTGCAACGTTCAATTCGCAACGGGGATGACCCCGTAGGTCAGACCCTTCTGGCTGAGCCAGCGGCGGTAAGCGATGGCGGATTTGTCGGCGCGGATCGGTGTTTCCGCCCGTGGATCCAGTGGCAACCGCTTGGGAAACTGGTTCTCCAGGATCGGCTTGTCCTGACCGAATATGGTCTGCTGGAACCGCTTTATGATCTTGTCCGCATTCGTATCGTCCAGAACGCACAACATCATGTGCGCACGAATGCGCTCCTCGCCGAGCGGCTGCAGGAAGACGGCGATGACGTCCATCCGCGTTTCATCGAGCGGGCTCGATTTGTAGAGCACCGAACAATAGGGGTGCGRCACGCGATAGATGTATTCCACATCCGCGCCGCCGTCCGACGCGATGGAGGCCATCGGCTGATAGAAACGGCAGCGTGTCGCCAGGATTTCGTCGCGGTCGACGGAAATCTCGACATCGTATTCCTTCACCTCAGTGTGCGGTTCGACTCCGAGTATGTCGGTGTGGACATAGGGAAAATGGCCCATGTCCAGAAAGTTCTCGATGGCGCGCGGCGCCGAGACGTTCACACCGAACGTGGCGGCATTGAGTTTGCGCCGGTCGGTTTCGGCATATTCCGGGATCGGGAAAATATCGTCTGACGGAGTGCCGAGCGATGTCCAGACATAACCATACGCGCTCTGGGCCGGTAAAAGATCGTCGACAGCCAACGGATCGAGCCGGTCGCCTGGCCGCAGGCCGGCGCGCGAACGCCAGACAAAAACCTTACCCTCCTCGCTCACCGCGAAGCTGACGCGCTCGTCCAGCAGCTCTGTCTCGACCACAGTGCAGCTCGCCACCTCATCTACGGCCCCCAGCGGATGCCAGAGATTGAGGATGACTGGGTCCAGGCAGGTCTTTTGCTGTGTCATCATTTTCATCCTTCCATTCGGCCGTTGACGCCGGCACTTGATGCGACGTGCAACGGGATCGCACCATAAGTGACCGCCCGCTCGCCCAACCAGCGCCGGTATTTGATTGAGACGATATCTGCGCGGATCGGCGTTTCGGCACGCGGATCAAGCGGCAAGCGTTTGGGAACCTGGTTCTCGAGGATCGGCTTGTCCTGCGCGAAGATCAGCTGCATGAAGCTGCGCACCGCCGCTGCTTCCATGCCGTCCTTGAGGTAGCAGAGGTAGGAATGCGCGACGCAGTTGTCCTCATCGACCGGCTGAACGAAGAGCACAATGACATCCATGCGTGTGGGATGGACTGGATTGCTTTTGTAAAGCGCAACTGTGTAAGGCCGGATAACCTTGTAGGTATAATCGACCAGCATGCCTTGCTGGGCTGTCGGCGACGCTATCGGCTGAAAAAATTTGCATTCAGTCGCGAGAATTTCGTCTTCCTCGGTGACCGTGACATTGTAGGGCAGCACTTCGGTGTGCGGCTCCTCGCCCAGCCATCCGGTATGGACGAACGGGAAATGTCCCATGTCGAGAAAGTTCTCGACGAGACGAAGGCCGGACACATTGACCGCAATCGAGCCGCCGCTCAGGAGATGACGGTCGATTTCGTCGGACTCCCTGACATAGAAAGGATCCCGCTCCGGCTTGCCGAGACACGCCCAGATAAAACCATATCGCCCTTCGGAGCAGACCCTCTGGCCTGTATCGGCGCGCACGATCGTCGTGTACAGACCACTGCGGGTGACGATCAGATCGACGCCCATCAGCCGCGTTGCGAAAGGCACGCCTGGCACGAGCGCCGAGCTATCGGCCACGACATGCCAGTCGTTCAGCAAAACTCGGTCATTGCAACTGGGTGCGGACATATCGTTCTCTCCGTCACTACCGCCAACGCGGAAGGTTGGCTTCCCGGTCAGCGAAGCATCGCAACCGTGAGAGATGGTCCCACAGCAAGAGCCCGGGTGAAATGTCCCGCATTGCCTCGCGGATGCCCGCAATTAAGGTGAGCATTTTCTGAGCATCTGCCGCGTCGCACGCGGCGTCACCGGTACTGCTGACGACAAAAGGCCGGCAGGTGCCGATTTCACGAGGCTGCTCCAAAAGCCTCACATGCGGAAACCCGCCGGGCAGACTTGCGCGGCGGGTCCCGGAGGCGCCGGCATGGCATGCCGGCAATTCACATCGTGCTATTCGCGGCTATAGGGGACGCCAAGCGCCACCGGTTGATGCGTGCGCGATCGCAGTCCGGCAAGCAGAGCGAGCGAAGCAACATACGGCAGGACCAGAAAAACGTGATGGGGGATTGCGACGCCAACAACCTGGGCATGGATACCGACCGCCTCGAGAAGAGCGAAGATGAATATCGCGCCGACGATCCTGAACGGCATCCAGTTGCCTGCGATGATGGCGACCACCACCAGCCACCCCCGGCCGGCAATCAGATCCGGCACGAACCGATCGGAATATCCCAGCATGAGGAAGGCTCCGCCGAGGCCTGACATCAGGCTGCCGAACATGATCGCCAGGCACTGGCGGCGGCCGACGCCAAGTCCTTTTACATCGAGTGCYTTCGGGTTTTCGCCGACGCACCTGATTTCCAATCCATAGCGCGTCCGGTAGAGGAAGAACCAGACCAATGGGGGCAGCAGGAAGCTGACATAGGTCAGCGCACGTTGCGAAAACAACACCGGGCCGAGGATCGGGATATCGGAGAGAAAAGGGATATCCACCTGTTCGAAGCCCGCGAATTTGGGTGGCTCGCGGCCGATGACATAGGTCTGGAACCAGAACAGGGTGAGGCCGGAGGCAAGGAGATTCAATGCCAGACCGGCGACGAACTGCTCGGCTTTCAGAACGATCGTCACGAAGGACATGATCAGGCTGATCAGAGCGCAGGCCAACACCGCGACCAGCAGCGCCAACCACGGGGAGCCTGTGGTCGATGCCACGACATAGGCCACCACCGCCCCTAGCAGCATCGTGCCTTCGACGGAGATATTCCAGATGCCGGCACGTTGGGTTACCAGTTCCCCCATCGCCGAGAACAAAAGAGGCGTGGCGATCCGCACCATTGCGGCCAGAATGCTGATCAGCAGCGGCCCTTGCATGAGTTCAAGCATGTACGTTGCTCCTGACAATCTGGAATTTGGTCGCGACCGCGGCACAGAGGAAAAAGAGCAGGACCAGCCCCTCCATTGCCGAAACCAGTCCGGCCGGCGTTCCGCTTTGCAGCCGCATGTAGATGGCGCCGCTTTTGAGTGCACCGAAGAACAGCGCCGCAAGCATGACACCGCTGGGGCGCAGCCCGCCCACCATGGCGACGACGATGCCGGAGCTGCCGATGCCCAGCAGTGTTTCGGCGCGAAGGCGATGCGATGTGCCGAAAAGTTCTCCCGCTCCTGCAAGCCCGGCCAGAGCCCCCGACAGCAGCATCACGACCAACAGCAGCCGGCGGACATTGGTGCCGCGGAACCGCAAGGCCGTCGGGTTCGAGCCGAATGCGCGAATATCGTAGCCAAGCGACGTCCGGTCGATCAGGATTGCGCAGAAGGCCGAGGCTGCAAGAGCGAAGAGAAAGCCGATATGCAGTTTGCCGGCACCCCGGGCGAATAATTCCGGCCACTCCAGTGCCGGATTGACCGGCGGCGATTGGTGATAAGCGACGGTGACGCCTGCTTCCATCCAAGGTCCGCCATCCAGCAGATAGGCAAGGAAGAAAATGACGATATAGTTCAGCATGACCGTCGAGATGACCTCGTTGGTGCCGAAACGCGTCTTGAGGTATCCCGCCAGCAGGCCAAGGATGCCACCGCCCAACAGCCCGGCGAGCGCAATCACGCTAAGCGCCAGCCAATACGGCAGGGAGCCCACCATGAGACTTGCCCAATAGGCCATCATCGCTCCGGCAAGCACTTGTCCCTCCTGGCCGATATTCCATATCTTCGCCCGGAAGGCGATGACGGTACCGAGACCGACGAGCAAAAGCGGGGTCGCCTTCGCGAGCGAACCGAAGAGCGCAGTCTGGCCGCCGAAGGCTCCCGCAAACAGAGCCGAGAAGGCCTTCACCGCATCGCCGCCTGAAAGCGCAAGCAGCACGGCGGATGACAGGAAGGCACCGAGGATCGCCGCCGAAAAGCAGGCGAAATTCCATTTCAGGCTGCTGCCCGAGCGTCTTTGAATCGAAATCATTGAACTGTCCGTTGCACGTCGTTGGCGTCACCCGCCATCATCATCCCAAGCTCGAGGAGCGTTGTTTCCTCGGGCCGCACTATGCCCATGATCCGGCCCTTGAAGATGACGGCGATGCGGTCACACAAGCGCAGGAGATCGTCCAATTCCTCGGACGCGAGCAGAACGGCGAAACCAGAGGCGCGCTTTTCGAGGATCTTCTCGTAAACAAATTCCGAGGCGGCGACGTCGAGGCCGCGTGTCGGCTGGTTGGCCAGCAACAGACCCCTCGAATGCAGGAACTCGCGCGCCAGAATGATGCGTTGGGCATTGCCACCCGACAGCCGTTCTACCGGCAGGTCGGCAGAGGCGGTCACCACCTTGAATTCCTCGATTTTGCGGCGGGCCAGGGCATCCATTTTTCGCCGGTCCAGAAACGGGCCGCGACAGTATTCCCTTGCCCGTTGCCATCCGAGGACCAGGTTCTCGGCCGTCCCGAACTCCGGTATCAGCCCTTCGAGGAAACGGTCGTCCGGAACGAAACCGACGCCTCGGTCCAGCATTTCCCGCGAGGTCGGTTTGGTTATGAGCTCCCCTTCGAGAGAAAAGCCGCCGGAACTCAGGGCACGCACACCCATCAAGGTTTCGAACAGTTCCTTCTGGCCATTGCCTGCGACACCGGCGAGACCCAGGATTTCGTGGCGGCCGATGCTGAAGCTAACATCCTTGAGGATGTCTTCGCCCCATTTACCCGTCGCGCAGACCCGATCGAGCGCAAGGACCTCGCCGGCCGGCTCGACCGATCTGTCCCGCACATGCTTGTTCACCTTGTGGCCGACCATCAGCGATGTGATCGCCTCGGCGGTGGTTTCAGACGTTTCGACAGTGGCAATGGCCCTGCCCTTGCGCAGAATCGTCACTCGATCCGACTGCATGACTTCGCGCAGCTTGTGGCTGATCAGAATGATCGAAAGGCCGCGCTTACGCATACCATCCAGTATCCGGAACAACTGGTCGGATTGCTGTGGAGTGAGGACTGCCGTCGGCTCGTCGAGAATGAGGAGTTCCGCACCGAAATACAGGGCCTTCAGGATCTCGACCCATTGTTGCTCACCGACCGAGAGCTCCCAGATTTCCCGGTCGAGGTCGATCCGGATGCCGCAGTTTTCGCAGAGCTCGCCGATCTTCCGGCGGGCATCGGATTTCGTAAGGAACAGGCCGGCTTCGGCACTGCCGACGATGATATTCTCAAGGACGGTGAAGTTGGAAACCAGCACGAAATGCTGGTGCACCATGCCTATCCCCAAACGAAGCGCATCGGCCGGAGAATTCAGCTCCGCCACTTCGCCCTTGAACCGAATGACACCACTGTCGGCCCGATAGTAACCGTAGAGGCAGGACGAGAGTGTCGATTTTCCTGCGCCATTCTCACCGAAGAGACAGTGAATTTCGCCCTTCCGGACCTCCAGATTGACGCCGTCATTGGCCGTGACAGGGCCAAATCGCTTCGTGAGATTTTGAACGCTGAGCAGATTTTCCATTTGATCGTACCAGGCCGCCTGTTCGGTTTGTCTTATTTCACTTCGGCCGTGTTCAAGGGAACGACGAATTCCCCCGCAATGATCTTCTGGCGCATTGCCGCAAGCTCTTCCTTCACGGCGTTCGGTAGTTTCGTATCGAACTCATGATAGGGGGCGATATCGACCCCGCCCTGCGCCATCGAAAACCACTTGGGTTCGGCGTTGCCGTTGTAGGCAGTGCCTGCCTTGTGTTTCAGCCATTCGTCGACGAGCCACTTGATATCCGGCTGCCAGTCGATGATGGCGCTGGAGGCGATTGCGTCGGGCGCATTCTTGTTCTGGTCGTTGATATTGGCGAAGCACATGATCTTGTGCTCCTGGCAAGGCTTGAAATTATCGGTCAGCATGAACACGACGTCGGCGCCCGAGGCGATCTGGACATTGGCATGTTCGGCGGCCAGGGCATTGTCGGACCACGATCCGATGAAGGAGAGCCGGTGCTTCACATCGGGCCGCACGGCACGTGCGCCGTCGAAAAAGGCGTTGATCTGATCGTTGACGTCATCCGCAGCGAAGGTTCCGACGAGACCAATGACACCTGATTTGGTGGTGCGACCGGCCAGCATCCCGAGCAGATAGGACGGCTCGTGCAGCCGCTTGTAAAGCCAGTACTGGTTGGCACCGACCGGCAGGTTGCCCGAGCCGGTTACCACAAACATGACATCGGGGAATTCGGCGTTGAGTTTCATGACCTGGTCCGAATAACGGCCATGGCACCAGATGATGTCGTATTCACCGCTCTCGGCGTAGAAGCGCATTGCGTTTTCGGCGTCGTCGCCCCACAGCGGGTCGGTATGTTCCCAGGAAAGATCGATGCCTTCGGGCAGAGTGCCTTTAATCTTTGTCAGCGAGTCCACAAGCGTTGAGGACCAGCCGACGTCGAGGTTGCTCTCCATGATGATCGCAATTTTGAGCTTTTGGGCTTCGGCAGCCAGTGATGGCGCGATACGCGACAAGAACAATGCACCTGCCGCGCCGAGCAGCGCGGTGCGCCGTGTGAAGGTCGTTACCATATCAGTTTCCTCTCAGTTTCGGTTTGGGGCTGGTTGCCGCAATGCCCGATTCACATGTCGAGCCAGGCGGTTAAGGACCAACCGGATATTCACTCCAACGACGTCCCCTTTTGATTTTTCGTCGCTGACTTGAGGTATCCAATCTGCTGCCAAGGCTTTCATGAACCAAGCCTGGCAACAATGGCTGCTATATTGGCGCTGCATATCTCCAATTAATCTGGCCGCAGATGTTGATCATGCCGCCCGCCCCGATGCTCCGACCACGACCCCATAGCGAAGGCCTCGCTCTTTCAGCCAGCGGCGGTAGGCTGCCGAGGCCGCGTCGGCTCGGATCGGAACCTCCGAGCGTGAATCCAGCGGCAGGCGCTTGGGCACCTGGTTTTCCAGGATCGGCTTGTCCTGGCCAAGGATGGTTTGATGAAACTTTCGCATCGCGGCCAGATCATTGATCTCGGTAGCGAGACAGATGACGATGTGCACGAGCACGCAGTCCTCGTCGACCGGCTGGCCGAAGAGAGCGATGACGTCACGGCGATCGCGATGAGTCGATCCTGTCTTGTAGAGAACAGCGCAGAACGGATGTGGAATTCGGTAGATATACTCGGTATCGGCGCCCGTGGACGAATCGGCATTGGCCTGCGGCTGGTAAAATTCACATTCGGTGATCAGTATCTCCGGCGGCTCGGAATAGACATCCACCTTGTAGGGTTTCACTTCAGTGTGCGGCTCCTCGCCCAGAATGCCGGTATGGACGAACGGGAAATGTCCCATGTCGAGGAAGTTTTCGACAGCACGCGGCGCGGAAACGCCGACCCGTGTTACGCCCTGAATCACGTAGTTTCTGTCCGGCTCGTCGAATTCAACAATCTCGAAAAGGTCGTGCGACGGATTGCCCAGCGTTGCCCAGATATAACCGAACCGTTGAATCGTTCGCAGTTGCTCGCCGGGGACTGCAGGTCCTTTCTCGCCCTTATGCTCGCGCCATGCGCCGAGTTGGTCACCATCGCGCCCCACCAGTATCCGCTCGCCAAGCAAGGCGGTCGAGAGCATGCCTCCCGTCGGGAGCTCTTGCAGGGACGCAACGACGTGCCATTCGTCGCGCGCGATGTGATCAATATGAGAAAGGTTTTCCATCATGCCATCCAAATGATTGGCTCGCGACCGGATTGCGCGCAAACGCAGGCGATCGGCGGGCTATGGTGCGTCTGTCGAGATGCAAGCAATGTGTGAACATGGTTGATTGCCATTTCAGCTCAAGCTGCATTGCGTTTCACCTGATTGTCATGGTGTGACAGGTAAATAACCATGCCTGTCTTTGGAGAAGACATACCGCCAGTTCATCTGGCTTACTCGCCTAGCCCTCGCGCTTCTGTTCGCGCAATTCCGTCGGCGAGCAGTCGAAAGCAAGCTTCACCTGACGGGAAAAATGGTACGGGTTCTTGTAGCCTACCTGATAGGCGATCTCGCTGACGGTCAAACCGGACCGCTGCAGCAGATGTGCGCCATAGTCGAGCCGGCAGCGCCATAGGTATCTCGCCGGCGTTACACCGAGATGTTTTTTGAACGCCGACACAAGGTATTGAGGGCTGACGCGCACTTGCCGCGCCACCTTCTCGATCGAAATGTCGGCGGCAAAGTTCTCATCGAGAAATCGGCGTGCCTGAAGGATGGTCTGGGGGATCGGTCGCTCGGCCGCAACAACCTCCGCTTCATAGATGTAGGCATTGAGCAGAGCATTCGTGAGAGCCTCGCGAAGCCCGCCGCGGCTACCTTGGTCGCCAAGGCCGAGATCGACACCCAACTGCGCAATAGTTTCAATCTGATGCGACGTCTCTGTGCTTGCAGCGATATTCTGGCGCTCCTGGAACAACCAGGATGCATTCTCCGGCCGACTGTCGCACCAGCTCACATGCGTCAAGATTCCAGGCTCTGCCGTACAGATATATTGTTCGCGTGTGAGCGAGAGTGCGCACTGCCCCGCCTCCAGCGAGGTGACTACCGTATCCGCCTCGATATTAACGGCCCCAATGTGGACGATCATGAATGCGAGGTAGTCGCCTTTTATCGGCCCGTACTGGCCGCCATTTTCATACGTTATTTCGCCAAACGTATTTTCACGGCCGAGGTCGATGGGGGGTAGGCGCATCTTGGCACTTCCAATTCTGGGCGCGGCGAACCTCACGAGGCGCGCGCCCCTCGCTTCACAAGCAATCATCCGAGCAAAGACTTACCGATGCAAGTCCCTGCCGGTGCCGCGCCCCGCGCGCGGTTCTCGCAATCAATAAATCGGGAAGGCGGCGCACAACGCCTTGACCGACATCCGGGCCGCCCTTTCCTGTTCACTACTGCTGTCAGTGCCAACGGCATCCAGTACGTCGGCTATCAGAGCGCCCACCTGAACGAACTCCGCCTCGCGGAATCCCCGGGTCGTGGCCGCCGGCGTACCGAGACGAATGCCCGAAGTGATTGCCGGAGGCGCCGGGTCGAAGGGAATGCCGTTCTTGTTGCAGGTCAGCCCTGCTCGCCCAAGCGCCTCCTCCGCATCCTTGCCGGATATTCCCTTGCCGCGCAGATCGACCAGAAGCAGATGCGTATCGGTTCCGCCGGAGACGATATCGAAGCCGCGCTCGACAAGAGTTGCGGCAAGCGTGCGGGCGTTGATCACCATCTGCCGTGCATAGTCCTTGAAACCATCCTCGAGCGCTTCTCCCAAGGCAACCGCCTTGGCGGCGATGACATGCATCAGCGGCCCACCCTGCAGGCCGGGAAACACGGCCGAGTTCACCTTCTTGGCAATGTCCTGGTTATTGGTCAGGATCATGCCGCCGCGAGGGCCGCGCAGCGTCTTGTGTGTGGTCGTGGTGACGATGTCGGCGATATCGACTGGATTGGGATGCACACCACCGGCAACCAGACCAGCGAAATGCGCCATGTCCACCATCATCAGCGCGCCAACGGAGTCGGCGATCGACCGGATGCGCTTGAAATCGATGATCCGGGGATAGGCAGAGCCCCCGGCTATGATCAGTTTCGGCTGCGCTTCCCGCGCTTTGGCTTCCAGTTCGTCATAATCGATAAGGCAGTCGCTTTGATTCACTCCGTATTGAACGGCGTTGAACCATTTCCCCGACAAGGTCGGTCTGGCGCCATGGGTGAGGTGTCCGCCTGCTGCGAGTGACAGCCCCATGAACGTATCGCCGGGCTTCAGGAGCGCAAGCATCACCGCGCCGTTTGCCTGCGCGCCGGAATGCGGCTGGACATTGACGAAGGCCGCATCGAACAAATGCTTCGCACGCTCGATCGCCGCCGCTTCGACCTGATCGACATACTGACAGCCGCCGTAGTAGCGGTGCCCCGGATACCCTTCGGCATATTTGTTGGTCATCACCGAGCCCTGCGCCGCAAGCACTGCGGGCGAGACGATGTTTTCCGAGGCGATCAATTCGATCTCGGTCCTCTGGCGCGCCATTTCCCGTGCAATCGCATCGGCGACAAGAGTGTCATGGCGCTGGAGATCGCGTTGAAAAAAACCGGACATTGTTCTGGCCTCCTGGCAAACGGCAGCCTTCGATCCGAAGTCGCGCGCCGCATATCGATTGAAGTTCAATTGCAGAGTCGGGAATCTCAATTCACCGCATCCGGCGGTCGGCGTCCGTCAAAGAACGCCAGGAGATTGTCGATCACCCGCATGCCCATGGCGACGCGCGTCTCGCTGGTCGCGCTTCCAAGATGCGGCAACAGCACGACGTCCTGACGTCCCGTCAGCGTGGTGGGCACCGCCGGTTCTGTCTTGAACACGTCCAGTCCGGCGCCCGCGAGCACCCCCTTGTCAAGCGCCTGTACCAGCGCCTCTTCGTCGACGACATCGCCCCGTGCCGTGTTGATGAGGAATGCCGACGGTTTCATGCAGGCAAGGCGTTGCTGATTGATCAGGTTGTAATTCTCACCACCTCCCGGGCAATGCAGCGACACGAAATCTGCAGCGGCCAGGACGTCTTCCACGGTGGCCATTTGTCGAGCCCGCATGCCGGGATCTGCAACCGGATAGCTGTCGAAGAAGACCACGTCCATCCCGAACCCGAAATGACAGCGCCGTGCCATTGCCTGGCCGATACGGCCCATTCCGATGATCCCGATGGTCTTGCCGGTGACCTGGGTGCCGCAGAGATGCGTCGGCCGCCAGCCGGTCCATCCGCCAGATCGCACCTCCCTTTCGCCCTCTCCGGCACGACGGGCACACATCAGGAGCAGCGTCATGGCAAGATCGGCCGTGGCATCAGTCAGCACCGCCGGGGTATTCGTCACGACCAGCCCCCCCAAGCGTGCCGCCTCGATGTCGATATGATTGAAGCCTACACCGAAATTGCCGAGTATTTTCGCCCGGACGCCCCCCTCGAAAAGATCGGCACCCAGCCGATCCGTCACTGTCGGCAGCACGGCATCGGCCTCAAGCAAAGCCTCTCGAAGCTCCTTTTGCCCTAAGGGCCGGTCCGCCTCATTGAAGGTCACGCTGAATTCGGCCGCGAGGCGGGCTTCGACTTCGCGCGGCCAGCGCCGCGTTACAATTACCTTGGGCTTTGTCATCTGTTCCCTCCTCATGCCGCACGTTCACGGTGCGGCTGGGCGCTCCGCGTGATTTCGGCCCGGTACCATTCCTGTGCTGCGGCAACACCCGAGCCAGCTTCGATCCGCGCGCCGGCATCACGAAGGGACATTTCCGCCGCAGCGAGCGCCGACAGGCACATGACCTCGTTGAGATCGCCGAGATGCCCGATCCGGAAGACCCGGCCCGCAACCTTGCTGAGCCCGGCACCGAACGACGTTCGATATCTGGAGTAGCCGTTGGCGATGACATGCCGCGCATCGACATCATCGGGAACAACGATTGCCGAAACCGTGTCGGACCACCATTTATCTTCCCTGGCGCAGAGCCTCAGCCCCCAGGCATGCACCCCCCGGCGAACACCCTCGGCGAGACGACGGTGGCGCGCGATCACCGTTTCCAGCCCCTCGGCGAAGATGAGATCGAGCGATGCCCTGAGGCCCAGCAACAACTGGGTCGGTGGTGTGTAAGGAAAGTAGCCAGTCGCAGAAGGCGCCTTCATGTCCTCGAAACTGAAGTAGCAGCGTTCCATGCGCGAATGCCTGTGCGCGTCCAGCGCCTTTTCGCTGACAGCCAGGATGCCGAGCCCCGCCGGCAGCATCAGCCCCTTCTGCGAACCGGTGATGGCAAGGTCAACGCTCCATTCGTCCATGCGGAAGTCGATCGACCCGATCGAACTGACGCCGTCGACGAAGAGCAACGCGCCGTGACCAGCGTTATCCAGAGCCGCGCGCACACCGGCGACGTCAGATGTAACGCCCGTCGCAGTCTCGTTGTGCGTGACGAAAACCGCCTTGATCTGACCATCCTTGTCGGCGCTCAAACGCCGCTGATATTCCTCGACCGGCACACCCTCGCCCCATTCTGCGTCGATACAGTCGACGTTGAGGCCGAGCCGCTGGGCCATGTCGACCCAGAGATGCGAGAATTGCCCGAAGCGCGACATCAACACCCGATCGCCGCGGTTGAGCGTGTTGGAAATAGCCGATTCCCAGGCGCCTGTGCCCGAACCAGGAAAGATGAAGACGGTGCCGGTCTCGGTCTTGAATATCCGCTTCAGATCCGAAAACAGCGGCAGCACGAGTTCCGGGAAGTCCGGCGCGCGCATGTCCTGCATCGGCACGTTCATGGCCCGGCGCACCGCGTCGGGGATATTGGTCGGACCGGGCACAAAAAGATGCGTAGTTCCATTCTTCATCACGTATTCCTCCCAGGTGATGCGACGATGCACGACGATCGGTGATCGTCTCCCGTCTATGCCCCCATGGCCGGGCGAGCTTGGCTTCACTGTCTTCGATCGATGCCGCGTCTACGCGAATACGACCGTCTTTCGTCCGTTGAGCATCACGCGACCCTCGACATGCCGCTTGACGGCACGCGCAAGCACGCGGCTTTCGATATCGCGGCCCGCGGCGACGAAGTCTTCGACGCCCATGGCATGCGTCACCCGCTCGGCTTCCTGTTCGATGATTGGCCCTTCGTCCAGATCGGCGGTGACATAGTGCGCCGTGGCTCCGATCAGCTTGACGCCGTGTTCGTGGGCCTGGTGATAGGGCCGCGCACCCTTGAAGCTCGGCAGAAACGAGTGGTGGATATTGATGACCTTGCCGAACAATCGCCCGGCCAGATTGTCCGAGAAAACCTGCATGTAGCGCGCAAGGACGACGAGATCGGCGCCGGTGTTTTCGACGACGGTCAGAATTCTCTCCTCCTGCTCGGCTTTGTTCTCCTTCGTCACCGGCAGGACGTAATAGGGAACACCAGCCCACTCGGCCGTTTCCCGGCTATCCTCGTGGTTGGAGATGATTGCCACGACCTCGGCGTCGAGCCACCCGACACGGATCTGATACAAAAGGTGCAGCAGGGCATGGTCGAACTTGGAGACCATGATCACCATCTTCGGCCGTTGGCCGCGATCAAACAGTGCGCTCTGTATGCCGAACTGCTCCATCACCGGCCTCAACCCCTTTTCAAGCGAGGCTTTCGACGCCCAGGCGGGGACCGAAAAGGCGATGCGCATGAAAAAGCTGTTCGAAGCCCTGTCCCAATGCTGGTTGCTCTCGGTAATATTGGTGCCGAGGCTGGCGAGCTGCGTCGTCACCGCCGCTACGATACCGGCACGATCGGCGCAGGAAAGCGTCAGCACGAAGGATTGCATCGTCGCCGCGCAGTTCATCGGTCGATCGCCCGCTGCCCGCGCGCCTCCTGATAATCCCCAAACCAGGACAGCGTCTTCTCCCATCCGCCAAACGGGAAGAAATGAAGGTGCACAGGCGCTGTGGGTTCGGGGTAACTGGCAGCCATCGCCTCGAGAACCTCGGCGGGATTGCGATCGGCGATGATATTGAAGAGGCCGCTTGCAGAACGCCTTAGTGCAGCGATCGACGGCCCAACCCCGCACATCATGGAAAACCGGATGAGCTTGGTCAGGCTGGTGACACCGGCCAACCCGACATGGACAGCAAGCCCCGGATACTCCCTATGCAGGCTCTCCGCCCAAGCGCCGATCATCCTTCCGTCAAAAGCGAACTGTGAAGCGACACGGATTTCGAGCGAGCGATCTCTGCAAATATCGACCTTGCGTCTCAACGCGTCCTTCAGACCGATTTCGGCGATGTTGGGATGCCCCTCGGGATAGCCGGCGACGAAGGCCGTCTTGATCGTGCTGTCTTTCAGCACCGGATGGGCAAGGAGTTGCGCCGACTCGCCCATCGGCCCCGCGAACAGCGGCGGATTGCCACCCAGAAACAGCGCTTCGGTGATACCGTTGCGGCTGTGGGCAGAGATGAGCTCGACAAAGTCTTTCTCGGTCTTGAAGTTGCGTGCGCCAAAGTGAGGCACGGCGACATAACCCATTTCCTGTATGCGCAGGGCCGCTTCGACCTGTAGCGCCTCCGGCTTGCCGGTAAGATGGGTCAGGAAGACGCGCGAGCCGCGGGGAAAATGTTCGGCTCGCGGCGAAAAATTGCGTACCTGCTCAGGAGCAAGCTCGATCGACGCATCGGCGTGGGCAGTCCAGGTGGACAAGACCGGCCCGTCGACGAGAGTTTCGCTGGTTTTTGTCATGGTCTTCCCTGGGGTTCGATAGACATGCCTGGGCCGTTCGTCGCCATCGCTGGCGGCGTTCAACACTCCGGATCGACCGGGCGGACAGACCGCCCGGTGCATTATTTGGGGGAATGCGACGACGGGAGCGCCATCGTCAGGAACAACGTCTTAGCCGTTTGCCGCGCGCCGGAGCGACAGGAAAGGCAGATCGACAATGCGCGCACCGACGTCGATCGTCGTGCCGTCCTTGTTCCAGCGCAGGGTTAGCTGCGTTCCGGTTTCGGCGACATCGCGGCGCAAATGGCCAAAGCCGATCATCTTGCCGATTGACGGCGCCCAGGCGACGCTGCTGGCATGGCCAACTTCCGCGGAACCGTGGAACACCTGTACCGGATACCAGCGTACCCGACGAAGATTGCCTGGCGTGCCGCCCTCGAGACCGGCGCCGCCGGCCGCCTGCGACCAGTCGATGTCGAGCCCGACAAGCTGGCGGTGGTCACCCGTGCTCGACATGCGCTCAAGCGCTGCCTTGCCAAGGAAATCGCCCTTCTTGAGGTCGATCAACCGTCCAAGGCCAAGATCGAAGGGAGAAGCCCGGTATTTTCCGGCGGCCTGGATACCCGCACCGCCGTCATCCGGCCCCGCGCTGGTGTAGTCATAGCCGACGATCAGCAGACCGGCTTCGAGCCGGGCAATGTCCAGTGCCCAGGCGCCTGCGGGAAGAATGCCATGGGGCTTGCCTGCCTCCTGCACCGCGTCCCAAACGGCGACACCGTCCTCGGCCTTGACCCAGAGTTCGTAGCCGTGCTCGCCGGTGAACCCCTGGCGCAGGATCTCCACTTGCCTGCCGGCGATCGTGACGACGGCAAGACGGGAGAAAGGCAGCTCCTCGAACCCGGCCTGCGTGACCGCCTGAAGAACTTCGCGGGAACGCGGTCCCTGCAACGTGAGAATGCCATAGGCCTCGGTAATGTCTGTTACCTGGACATCGAGGCCGTTGGCATGCTGCTTCCACCAGGTGAAGCCCGGATCGGCGGACACGCGGAACGTGGTTTCGTCCATGCGGAAGACAAGGCCGTCACCGACGACGTGGCCGTTTTCATCGCACCAGGGCGCGTAGTAGATCTGCCCGATCTTGAGCTTCGTAATGTCGCGCGGAATGAGCGTGTCCATCAGCTTTTCTGCATCCGGGCCTGCAATCACGTATTTCGACAGCGGCGACATGTCGCCCATGGCAACCCTGTTGCGGATCGCCGCCAGCTCCTCGACCATGTCAGAATAGGCATCGACGACCATGTTCCTGTCCCAGCGCATCCAAAGAGCGTTCTGGTTCAGCGGAGCGGTCCGCTCGACGAAAGGTGTGCCACGAAACGCAACCCGGGCGCCCGCCACTGCCGACAGTCCCGTCGTGAATTTTATATCGTTCATGCGATTAATCCTCTCCACCGCGATTTCGGCAGCCAACTCAGCCGTAGCTGCTGACTTCCCTGCTATGTGGAGAAGCTTTTCATATCGGACCCAAATCGGACATGCCTCCGATTGCCGACCACATACCCGCAGTTCAGCGACACCGCGTGCCGCGAGTGGACGTGAGGTTATCCCGACATTACGTTTTTGAGGCCAAAAAGGTATCCGGGAGTGTCCCTTTCGCCTGCAACGAGGGTAGAGCTGTCGTGCGCGATGGCTCGCAGGACCACCTGCGCCCTTCTGTCAATCTGTCACGCGGCGTCAACTCCGGTTGTCAACCGCGTCAACGAGCCAAGCGCGGATACCCCAACGCAATAGCGTCTTGACTCCCGACCGAAATGAGAACATAAAGTGAACAAATGAAACTGTGCAGGCCGGCAAACGTCGTGCCGTTGCCCGGCAGGATCATTCCGCCATCTAACCTTTGAGGGTAAGACATGAGCCATGTTGATGAAATTACGGCGCGGACGCAGGCGGTTCTGGCGCGGTCGAGAGCATTCCGGGAGCGTTCGCAAGCGATGCGCGAGGAGCACAAGGCTCTGATCGAGCGCGCCTCGATCAAGTCGGGCCAGCTTCATTTCGTCTTCCCCTCTTCCAACGCGGAAAGGCCAAAGCACTAGGGAACGCCGTGTGTTCCCCGATATCGCTTCCTTGAGCGGAGGAAGAGAGCATGTGCGATGCTGACAGCCATGACTGTGCACCTTACCGCCCCTTCGTCTTGAACGCTTGCTGTGCCGTCCAGCTGTCATGATATAGTGCATGGATATTGATTGCGGGCCGGTGCCGGTCTACTGAGGGCCGCATTGAAATAAGATACCGGGTTCCGATAATGGCAATTTCCGATTTGATCCTGCAGCTCCAGCACGCCAAAGAACCCAGCAAGGAACTCGATATCTCCATCGGGATCGTCATGGGTTACAAGCGTCATGTGAAGACGGACAAGGGGAATGACACAGAGCAGGAGCGAAAGGTCGTCTGGCTCTATCCCAACAATGGCAACGAAAGCAGCCTGCCGGCATTTACCGCCCTGATCGACGACGCCTATCTGCTGGCGCAAAGCCTCGCGCCAGGCTGTGTTGGCGGGGTCAGCTGGGATTCACAGGGCGGGACGGCCAAAATCGACGACGGGCCGTATTTCACCGCCCATACGCCGGCCCTGGCGCTGTGCATCGCCGCGCTCAGCGCCAAGCTCCAGAAGGACCCGGAAGCCAAATAGACTTTTCCGTCGTGATGCCTGGAGTGCGAAAACAAACCCCGCGCCAGAATCAGCATCCGAGCCCGACCAAGATGAACGGAACGACGAAACGCCCAGACTTGCAAGCGCTGCCGACCATATGGCATGCTCTCAGTAAGCGCCCTTGCGGAGTAAGCCCTGATGAAATCTCTCGTTTTCCTGAGCGCAGCCGCGCTGATGCTTGCCTCGTGCACCACGCCGGACGTTGAGCCGATCCCCGGCAGCATCACCTATGGCGGCCAGCCGCGCACCAAACTGACGAAATCGCCGGTCGGCAGCGTCGTCCACAATTCGTTCCGCACCGTTACCGGCGTTGCCTATGAGACCTATGTCATTCAGCCGGACCGTTCGYTGAAGCTTATCCGCCGCGAGATCCGCAGCGACTTTTTCGATCAGAATTGAGACCGCGCCAACGCCGCATATTGCATAATTCCTTAAACCGGAATCGGTTTAAGGAGAATTGTACTGCAAATGTAAATGGCTACAGCGATCTTCGCGCATCATGACGCCATGCGCCTTCACCTCGAAAGCTCCCGCAACCGGCTGTTCGAAGACGGCATGTTGGACCTGTCCTTCTGATCAGATGGAAAAGAAAAAGCCAGCGCTCCGTTTGAACGCCGGCTCTTCGCATTCACAAAAGGCGGTCGATAAACCGATCAGTTCTCGAGGTCTTGAACATCCTGCGCGATGTTGGTGACGCCATTGGCGACGCCGATCGGCCGGGCCACAAACGCCATGAATTTTGCAATATCCACGGACGGATGGCGCGATGCGTAGATAACGTCGCGGCTCTTGACCGGGAATGTCTGTCCGACGATCAAGCTGTCGGGCTGGGTCATGTTGAGGCGGTAGACGATTGGATAGCGTCCAACGCTGTCCGGGGCCATGCCCTTGCGCAGCATCGTGTTGAACCTTTCGGTTCCCAAAAGGCTCATGACGACATCGGGCTCTTCATAACGGAAGACGAAATAGCCCTTCGCATCGATGGTGGTGTCATCACCGCCGCCGGCAAGCGCCACAGCTTCCAGCAGATTGAGCTCGCTGGCGCCGAATTCGACCCGTTTGTTGATCCTGGTCGAACCGAGAACCGTGAAGGTGCGCGGATCGCGCGTCACGAAAATCTGGTCACCGGGCTGGACGTGAACATTTTCCGACGGATTTTCGATGATCGATTTCATCAGCGCGGTGCCGGTTTTCTTACCGCGAACCAATGTAACGTAGGTTTCATAAGGCTGTGCGACCGGGCCGCCCGCCTTGGCAATGACTTCGTTGATCGTTTCGCTGACCAGGCTCAGAGGCACGACAGAGGCGTGGCCGACCGCACCCGAGACGGTGACGTTGCGCGATGCAGTTGCAAGGCTGGTGACGATCACATCCGGCTCGACAGCCTTTTTCACAAGCGCATCGAGAATTGTCTGGCGGGCCTGCTCCAGGGTCTTGCCCGCGAACTGGACCGGGCCGACATAGGGGATCGTCGCCATGCCATTCGGCTGCACGATCAGATCCATGTTCGTCTGCTTCGAATCCGTTGTGGAAAACAGACCGTCACTTCCGGCCTCGAAGATGGTGACCTTGAGCGCGTCGCCGACGCCGATAACAACACGGCCGACACCGCCACCGATGCCGAAGCGGCGATTGAGCGCTGTTGCCACATAGTCGGAGACGAGCCGCGCTGAACGGGCATCCACATCGACAATATCATAGGCAACTGTGTTTTGCCGGCCAATTTCCTGCGCCGAAAGACCGGCATCCTTGGTAATTGCGGAAGAAAGCGGGCCCTCGCCCGGAACTGCCTGACATCCCGTGAGAAGGGCGCAAATCAGGATTGCATTCAAACGGCTCAATTAACGCACTCCGAAATCGACCCTATCGGTATTTGAACTACCAACGGTGCCGCTGCATTTCTAACAACCGGAATCCCGATCGCCCCTTGAAAAGCACAATCGTTGTCCCACAACAAGCCACTCACAGACACATCCGCTCAAATAATTGGCAAGTGCGCCTTTCCGGCCATAGGTTCTCCACAACGGTTACGACCTGTCTTGATAATTGTCTTGGACCGCAACTCACCGCGTGTATGTTCCCACGAAAGGGTTGAAACCTCGTGAACATGATTTTAAAAACGGGACTAATATAGCTGACACCGAAGAAATGACGGGCCCCCTCCCCTGATCGGGGGAGAAGTTCCAATTGCTTTTTCGCGTATCAAGTGCAATCAGCAAGATATTCACAGCAGCTCAGAGCGTTCGATAAAGTATGACAGTTGAAATCATAGGGCGTGCATGTCTCGCCCCGGGAGCAAATTCGCCGCAGGCGTTGTTTCGAATTTTGCGTCAGGGCAAATGCACCGTCACGCGTATTCCGTCCGATCGTTGGGACCTTGCCCGCTTTTGGCACCCTGTCATTGGCAATCAAGGCAAGACCTACTCCTTCGCCGCCGGCGTGCTCGACAGTATCTATGACTTCGATCCGGCGGCCTTCGGAATGTCGCAGCGCGAAGCCATGTACATGGACCCGCAGCAGCGGGTTTTGTTGCAACTGGCCTGGCGCGCTCTGGAAGATGCCAATATTTCCATCCCGACGCTGCATGGTGAAAATGTCGGCGTCTATATTGGCGCATCCAGCCTTGACCACGCCAACCTGACCGTCGAGGATCCGGCTGCCGCCGGTCCTTATTTCATGACGGGAAACACGCTCTCGATCGTTTCCAACCGTATTTCCCACATTTTCGGCCTGAGCGGCCCGAGCATGACGGTCGATACCGCCTGTTCGTCATCGCTGGTTGCGCTCGATCAGGCCATGCGCGCGCTGAACGCGGGCGAAATTGACACGGCCATTGTCGGCGGCATCAACATCCTTGCCCACCCGCTGCCGTTTGTCGGCTTTGCGCAGGCGCGCATGCTGTCCCCGGAAGGGCTCTGCCGCGCCTATGACAATGACGGCGCCGGCTACGTCCGCGCCGAGGGCGGCGTCGTGTTCGTTCTGCGCCGTTCCGACAGGGCACGGCAGGAAAAGGACCGCAGCTACGCCAAGATCGTTGCGACCGGTGTCAATTCAGCCGGGCGTACCAACGGCATTTCACTGCCGTCGCGCGAGGCTCAGGCCAATCTGTTGCGTTCAATCTATGAGGGCAACAATATCGATGCCAACCAGGTTGCCTTCGTCGAAGGCCACGGGACCGGCACGAAGGTCGGCGACCCCTCGGAGGTCTGGTCAATCGGCACGGTGATCGGCGCCAACCGGCGTGCGCCTGTACCGATCGGCTCGATCAAATCGAATATCGGCCATACGGAGCCGGCGTCCGGTCTGTTCGGCATGCTCAAGGCCGTCATGGCGCTTGAAAACAACTATCTGCCCGCTTCGCTGCATTTCGAAACGCCGAACGAGAATATCGATTTCGATGGGTTGAATGTCCGCGTTACCGCAAACCCGATCGAACTGCTGCGCGGCAAGCGCGCGCGCCTGGCCGGCATCAACTCCTTCGGTTTTGGCGGCGCCAATGCCCACGTCGTCATCAGCGATCCGGATCCGGTTCAGGACGAGCGTAGCCGCAACAACGCCACCGGCCATGTCTTCATGGCAAGCGCCCACACCGTGGGCAGCCTCGAGGAACTGCTGAAGTCGTACAAGTCGACGTTTGCAAAAGCCTCTCAGGACGAGGCGCGGGCCATCATCGCCGCGTCCGGCGCCAATCGCACGCAGATGCGCCACCGTTTTGCGGCCCGCAGCGACCATCCCGAAGATATCATTCGCGCCATTGCCAGCCACCTCGAAAAGCCGGCGTCCGATATCGGCGAAACCGGCGAAGCGGTGACGAAGGATGCGAAGGTTGCCTTCGTCTTCTCCGGCAACGGCTCGCAATGGGCCGGCATGGGGGTCGAGGCCTTCCGCGAAAACCTGCATTTCCGCCAGTGTTTCACCTCTGTGAGTGCACTGTTCAAATTCCATTCGGACATCGTGCTGACCGATCTGCTGACCGATCCGGATCTGGACAAGAAGCTGTCCGATACCAAATTCGCCCAGCCGCTGCTGTTTGCCGTCCAGGCCGCACTGTCGGATTCGCTCGTTGCCATGGGCATCAAGCCGACAGCCGTGTTCGGTCATTCCGTCGGTGAAATCGCTGCAGCCTACGCTGCCGGTGCTCTATCGCTCGTCGATGCTGTCTCGATCGTTGCCAAGCGCTCGCTGCACCAGGATTTGCTGGCTGGCCAGGGCACCATGGCAGCCGCCATGCTCGGCGAAGAGGCTGCAAACGCGTTCGCCAAGGCGCGTGGGCTTGAGCACGTCTGTGTCGCTGCCATCAATGCGCATAATTCGGTGACGATTTCTGGCCCGGCACACGAAGTTTCGGCCTTCCGCGATGCCGCGCGCAAGGCAAAGATCCCGGTCCAGATTCTCGATATCAACTATCCGTTCCATCATCCGATCATCGATCGCGCCAAGAAGGCCTTCCTCGCCGATATCCCGGACATCGCGCCGCGCAAATCGGAGCTTGCCTATCTGTCTACCGTCACCGGCGAGCGGATGGACGGCACGCAGCTTGATCCGGATTACTGGTGGAAGAACGTCCGCGAGCCGGTCCGTTTTCAAGCAGCGACCGAAGCCGCCATCGAACTCGGCTGCAGCCTGTTCATCGAAATTTCGCCGCGGCCGATCCTGTCGTCCTATCTCAAGGAAACCGTCAAGCAGGCATCGATCCCCGGCATGGTCGTTGCGACCTTGCTGCGCGATGCCGGCGAAAAGGGCCAGGACCCCATCTCTCGCGCCATGGCGCGTGCGATCGCCCATGGCGCCGCATTCGACGAGGCCCGCCTGTTCGGCAAACGCAATGCGTTCATCCGCCTTCCGAACCTGCCGTTCGAACAGACCGAACTGCGCCCGGCATCGACAAGCGATGCGACGGACCTGTTTGGCCGCGGCTCCAAGACCCCGTATACCCTGGCAGGCTGGCGAGCCGATCTCAACAGCGGCAGCTGGAAGAACCATATCGACGCACATCTGTTCCCCGATCTCGCGGAGCACATTGTAGACGGCAAGGCCATCCTGCCCGGCAGCGGCTTCATCGAGATCGCCATCTCCGCCGCGCAGCAATATTATGGCACTGCAGAGGTCGACATCACCAATCTGGAGATTGTCCGGCCGC
The DNA here is from genome assembly GCF_056405855.1 of Pararhizobium sp. P1_E7. NCBI lineage: Bacteria > Pseudomonadati > Pseudomonadota > Alphaproteobacteria > Hyphomicrobiales > Rhizobiaceae > Pararhizobium > Pararhizobium sp. P1_E7. The sequence continues at coordinate 24,917 of NZ_JBFUBH010000010.1, forward strand.
TGGAGCTCGCCGACAACCGGATGATGGAACTTTCGACGATCCTGTCGCCGGAAACCGGCGATATCGAAATCCGCTCCCGCGAGCGTCTTTCGGAAGACGATTGGGCGGTGCATGCGGTGGCAAGAAGCCGCAAACCGATTCCCACCGACGGAATCACCTCCGGGAACCCCTTTGCCGGCCTTGAAAAAACGGCAACCGTGACGCCTGCGAAAGCCTATGAAACGGCCCGTCACTTCGGCCTGGATTACGGTCCACGCTTCCAGCTGATGGCAAAGGCCGTCTCCTATGGCGACCGTTTCATCGACGTCGAGCTGAAAGATCCGGAGAGCGCAGGTAACCCCTTCGTCTCCTACAGCCTCAATCCGATTTCCGTGGATGCGACCTTCCATGGGCTGGTCGCGCTGTTTGACCGCTTTACCGGTGAAGCCGGCGGCGCGCCTTATATTCCGGTGCGCTTCGGCTCCGTGCGGCTGACCAATTCCGGCCTGACCGTCAAACGCGCCCTGGTCGAGATCCAGCGCATCAGCGCCAATTCGATCAAGGCGACGTTCCGCTTCTTCGGCAAGTCCGGAGAAGTCATTGCAACATTCGATGATTGCCGGTTCCGCCGGACCTATCTGCGCCAGCACAAGACGCTGGACATGCTGTCCTTCCACTATGAGGCAGTCCCGTCCGATCGTGCTGCGCCGCTTGCGACGCTGACGAGCCCGAATGCCCTGCCCCTGCCTCTGCTTGCTAGAGCGGACGAGAACGGCATCGACAATACGACGCTTCTGTTCAACGCGGCGATCTACCGGGCCTGCCACGAAATCGCTCTCAAGCTCGGTAAGGGCACGGCCAAGGTCGATACAAGGTCACTTCCCGGCGATTTTGCATTCCGCTGCTTCCTCGCCAATTGCCTCTATGTGCTGGAAGACGCAGGCCTCTGCGAACACAGGGGTGGCAGCTGGAAGATCGCGGCTGAATTTTCGCTTCCTCCCGTCGGCGACATCCTCAAGGAACTCTATGGCGAACGCGCCGAGCGCGCCGTGGAAGCTGTGCTGATCAACAATTCCTACGCTGAAGCGCTTGATCGAATCGACCACCTTTTTGCCTCTGAGATATCGGGCAACGAGGCTGAAGTGACGGCCAAGCCGCAAGGTTTCATCAGCGACGCAACACTCGACCACCAGACGGTTCACTCCGAATCCACCCGCCAGCGCATGGATCTGGTTCTGGCAGCGGTCGAAAAGGCACTCGCCAGCGAAAACGGTAAAGCCGACCTGCGGATTGTCGAAGCAGGCACTGTCTCTGCCGGTTTCACCCGCAAGCTCGCCACGCTGGCTGCAAAATACAGCGCCAGCCTGATCGTTGTCGAACCGCGCGAAAATGCCCAGCGCAATCTGGAGATCGCCTTCGAGGAAGACGCTCATGTCCGCGTTCTGAAGAAGGACGCGTTCGCCACGCTTCCGGCTTTCGATCTCGTTGTCAGCGCGTCGGATACGCTTTTCACGCTGATCGATGAAGACGGTGCCATTCGCAACGCACTGCGCGTCTGCCTGCGTGAAAATGGGGCGCTTGTCGCTGCAGCCAATGCGCCGACAGTGTTCAGCGACTTTGCTTTCGGATTGACCGAGAGCTGGTTTGCCCGCACCCAGGCCGTCGAGTTTCCGATTGGCAAGCTGGCAACGGTCACGCAATGGCAAAAGGATCTGACCGACCTTGGCCTGCGCAACATCTCGGTCGAAGACCGCGAATTGTCGCACGGCAACATCATCACCGTTGAAGCGCAGGGTGGCCAGTTTACCGAGACCACCCAGGCTGCCGACGCGCAGCCTGCGGAGATTGCAAGGCCGGTACTTGTCCTGCATGAAGGCAGCGTTTCGAGCCTGCACAACCAGCTCCCTTCTGGGAAGGACGCTATACAGGCGCCTCTTATCCAGGTTCAGTTGACGGGCGATTTTGAGGCCGACAAGGATAAGATCGCCGAAGCGATCGAGGGATTGAACGAGAAGCCGGTACGGGCGGTCTATCTGTCCGCCCCGACCGCGGCGGACCGCAGCCAGGATTCGGCTGCCCTGCAAAATCGCGTCCTGTCGCTCAGCGCCTTTGCTGAAGCATTGCGCCAGCATTATGCACATGCGGAGCCTGCAGCCGATCAGAGGCCCTGCCTGGTGATCGCTGCTCAAGGTGGCGCACCCGTCACGTTGAGCACGCGCGACAAGGATCTGTCCGGTTCAAGCGTCAATAGCGGCCTGTGGGCATTCGCCCGGGTGCTTCAGAACGAGTATGATTTCCTCGATATCCATTCGCTCGATTTCACCGGGCCCAAGGCCGGAGCTGGCAACCAGCTTGCGGCAGCGATCTCGATGCTGGGCGATACCAGCGGAAACCGCGAATGGCTGCTGGACGGAACCAGCGGCATCCTGTCGGAAATCCGGGCCGTACCCGGCCCGGTCGATCAAAGCTTGCGCAAGACGGCCGATTTCAAGGCCGCGACCATCCGCCAACGTGTCAGCTCTCAGGTCGGCAGCATTGCCTGGGAACAATCCGAAATCCCGCAGGCAGGTCCGGACGATGTCGTCGTTGCGGTCGCTGCAACCGGCCTGAACTTCCGCGACGTCATGTGGGCGATGGGCCTTCTGCCGGAAGAAGCGCTGGAAGACGGCTTTGCCGGAGCAACGATCGGCATGGAGCTTTCCGGCCATGTCGTCGCCATCGGCAGTGGCGTCCGGGATCTTTCGGTCGGCGATGCCGTGATGGCGATCGCGCCCGCGGCATTTTCTACCCACGTGGTCGTTTCACGGTCGGGCGTTGCCAGACTGCCGGAGACCGTCAGTCCCGTTGCGGCAGCGACCGTTCCGGTTGCTTTCCTCACCGCCTATTACRCCATGATCGAACTCGGCCGCATTCGCGCCGGCGAAACGATCCTCATCCACGGCGCTGCCGGCGGTGTCGGCCTCGCAGCCCTGCAGGTCGCCAAGCTTGCCGGTGCCAAGGTGATCGCCACGGCGGGAACGCGCGAAAAGCGGCGCTTCCTGAAGATGCTCGGCGCCGATCACGTCTTTGATTCACGTTCGCTGGCCTTCGTCAACGACATCCATGGTGTCACCGGCGGCGAAGGCGTGGATCTGGTTTTGAACTCGCTGTTTGCCGAAGCCATGGAACAGAGCCTGTCGCTGGTGAAGCCGTTCGGCCGCTTCCTCGAACTTGGCAAGCGTGACTACTACGCCGACAGCAAGATCGGTCTTCGGCCGTTCCGCCGCAACATCAGCTACTTCGGCATCGATGCCGATCAGCTGCTGGTCAACGCGCCAGACCTGACGAAGCGGATTTTCACTGAAATCGGCGCGCTGTTCGAAGAAGGCAAGCTTGTACCTCTTCCCTATCGCGCCTTCGGTTTCGACGAGATCGGCAACGCCTTCCGCCTGATGCAGAACGCCGGCCATATCGGCAAGATCGTCGTGCTGCCGCCTGTTGCCGGACGCGATGAGGTTTCCAACAAGCCCGCTGGGCGCATGTCGGTCGATAGTCTCGGCGTGCATCTGGTCGTTGGCGGCATCGGCGGGTTCGGTCTCGCGGCTGCCAACTGGCTGGTCGACAAGGGCGCGCGCAACATCGCGCTCGCCACTCGCCGCGGCATTGCCGACATCGAGACGCTTGAAGCGATCAAGCGCTGGGAAAACATGGGCGTCTCGGCGACCATTCACGCCTGCGACGTGACGGACGAAGCTGCAGCGGACACTCTGCTGAAAACGCTTCGGCAGATCGGTCCCCTGAAGACCGTCGTTCACGCCGCCATGGTTCTCGATGACGCGCTGATCAACAATCTCAGCCGCGAGCGCAATCGCCCGGTCATCGACGTGAAGGCGCAGGGAGCTGCCGTTCTCGACCGGTTGACGCGCGCCGACGCGCTCGAACACTTCATCATGTTCTCATCGGCAACGACATTGGTCGGCAACCCCGGCCAGGCCAATTACGTGGCCGCCAACGGCTATCTCGAGGGCCTTGCCCGTGCCCGCAGGCTTGAAGGCCTGCCGGGGCTCGCGATCGGCTTCGGCGCGATCGCCGACAAGGGCTATCTGGCGCAGAACACCGAGGTCAACGATCTGCTCTCCAAGCGCATCGGCAAGACGGCGCTGAAGGCACAGTCCGCCCTCGACCAGGTCGAGAGCTACATCCGCTCCGATCCGGGCACCGTCGATGCCGCCGTGGCAATGGTTTCGGAGCTCGATTGGGCGGCAGCGCGCAACCTGCCTGTGGTCCGCAATGCCCTTTTCGAGGTCATCCTGCGAACAGCCGATCAGCATTCCACCGGTGGCGACGGCAAGACCATGGATCTTGTGGCGATGATCGATGGAAAATCAGCGCAAGAGGCCGAAGATATTCTCTATGATCTGGTCGCCAGCGAAATCGCCGCTATTCTGCGCGTGTCGAAGGACACGATTTCGCGCAACAAGATTCTGAAGGAAATCGGCCTCGACAGCCTGATGGCCGTGGAACTGGGGATCAGCTTCCAGCAGAATACCGGCTTTGACATGCCGCTAAGTGGCGTTGCCGACAATACGACTGTTGGCGACGTCGCACGCAAGCTTTATGACAAGGTCAGCAAGCGGGATCACGGCAGCGACGAAGACAGCGAGCCAGCCGACAACAAGATCGTCAACGAGCTCGCCCAGCGCCATACCGGCACCGGCACGGAGAAGGCAGCGAGCCAATGAGCAAGAACGAGGAACGCAACAACGTTTCGAAGATGAACAGCAGCCTGAAGGAAAACCTCGTGGACAAGATGCGCAGCGCGCATCAGTCTTCCGAGCGAAACCGCATGGCACGTTCCGAACGCGACGTTCCTCCCCCGGTCAGGCGCAAGCAGACGCGGTTCGAGGATTTGCCGGAATATAAGCAGGTTCAAACCCAGAAGATTGCCAGTGAGCAGCTGGGTATCGACAACCCGTTCCACCGGGCGCACCAGACGGCAGCCGGTGCAACGACGGTGATCGACGGACGCAAGCTGATCAATTTCGCGTCCTATGATTATCTCGGCCTCAACCGGCATCCGCATGTTCTGGCCCAGGCCCGCGATACCATCAACACTTTCGGCATCTCGGCGTCCGCCAGCCGGCTCGTGGCAGGCGAACGCCCGGCCCACGCCGAACTGGAAGAGCGCATCGCCGCTTTCTACGGCGTCGAAGCATCCGTCTGCTTCGTCAGCGGTTATCTGACCAATGTCACGGCGATCAGCTGTCTGATGGGTCCGCAGGACCTCGTCGTGCATGACGAGTTCATTCACAACAGCGCACTTGCCGGCATCAAGCTGTCCGGTGCCACTCGGCGCCTGTTCAAGCACAATGACGCAAACGACCTGGAACACGTGTTGCGCACGGTTGCCGGGGAATATCGCCGCATCCTGGTGATCGTCGAGGGCGTCTATTCGATGGACGGCGATATCGCCAACCTGCCGGCCATCATGAAGCTCAAGGCCGAATACGGGTTCTGGCTGATGGTCGACGAAGCTCATTCGCTCGGTATTCTCGGCAAGCGCGGCAAGGGCACGTTCGAGCATTTCGGCATCGACCCCCGCCAGGTCGATATCTGGATGGGAACGCTCTCCAAGACGACATCGAGCTGCGGCGGCTATATCGCCGGCAGCGGCGCTCTGGCAGCGGTGCTCAAGGCAACCGCCGGCGGTTTCGTCTACAGCGTCGGCCTCGCGCCCGTCCTGACCGCATCAGCCATCGCAAGCCTCGATATTGTGGAAAGCGAGCCGGAACGCGTGGCGGCCTTGAGACGCAACGGGACCCTCTTCCTGAAGCTTGCCCAGGAAGCCGGCCTCGATACGGGCCTGAGTGCCGGTTTCTCCGTGGTTCCGGTTCTGGTCGGTGACTCACTGCGTGCTGTGCAGCTGTCGAACGATCTCCTTGCCGCCGGCATCAACGCCTTGCCGATCATCCATCCCGCGGTTCCGGAAGGAATGGCGCGTCTGCGGTTCTTCATCACCAGCGAACATACCGAGGAACAGATCCGCGAGACGGTGGCGATGACGGCTGAAAAGCTCAAGGATCTCACCGAGCGGAATTTCGGTCTCGCATCAATCGATGTCCAGCAGATGATGAAGATGCTGGCCTCCCGATAAGTCCGGTGAGCGGCTACTCCATGAACCGGACCGGTCTTGCGGCATGACTCATGTGATCATTACGGGCGGCTCAAGCGGGATAGGTTTGGCGCTGGCACGCATCTATGCGGCACGCGGCGCCCGCATATCGCTATTAGCACGCTCCCTGCCGGCACTCGAGGCCGCCAGGATCGAGCTTACCAAAGACCGTAGCGAAGAAGCGATCCGCATCGAAAGTACCGATGTTGCCGACGAAGATCAGACATTGGCCGCAATCCGCAAATGCGAAGACACCTTCGGGCCCTGTGACATCCTGATCACCTCGGCGGGAATTGTCGAACCCGGACGGTTCGACACTCTGTCGTCCGCTGACTTCAATCGTCAGCTACAGACAAACCTTTCCGGCAGCGTCCATGCGGTGCGCGCTGTTTATGCGGGGATGAAGGAACGGCGTGCCGGCCGGATCATGCTGGTATCCTCCGGCGCGGGCTTGATTGGCATCTATGGCTACACGGCCTATTGTGCCTCGAAGTTTGCCCTGCACGGTTTCGCCGAGGCTCTGCGCTCGGAAGCAAAACCGCACGGCGTCAGCATTTCCGTCTGCTTTCCGCCCGATACCGAAACGCCGCAGTTTTCCCGCGAACTGGAACATCGTCCGCTTGAAGCAGCGGTGGTCATGGGTCGCGTTGCTCCATGGCCCGCCGCTATTGTTGCGGCGCGCATCGCGCGCGCCATCGACAAAGGCCAATTCGAGGTGTTTTTCGGCTGGTCCCTATGGGCGCTCGGGCGTTTGGGCTCTGCGATCAAGCCGGGTCTCAACTGGTGGTTCGACCGGGCCATCGAACGGATAAGCGGCCGGCGCTGAACTGCTTGTATCCGCCGCCAATAGGATTTAATACCAAGTCTCTGCCATTGAGACTTGGTATAAGTGTCGCTCTGTCGCGGGGTGCATGACGCGTCAGCGATGGATGAAAGATCGAAGGTATCCGTTTGGCGTTGACGTCGCTCCACATGCACTACCACCCGGTAACGCTGACTTTTTTCTGCTACGCGCTGGCCTGTTCAGTCATCCTGTTCACGGACAAGTTTGCCTTGCCTGCACGCGAACGCCGCAGACACCGGCCGCCGTTCAGCCGCCGGCGTGCGACTGTTGATATGTTGTCGCGGCTGCCGATCATTGCCCTCGTCTTTGCAGGCTTCTTTGCGATTTCCTGGCGCCCTCTCTATGCGAGCGCCGGCGCCATGAGTTTTTTCGTCATCTTCACCGGCATATCCCGGGCCAAATACAAGTTCATTCGCGAACCTTTGGTCTTTTCGGATATTGCCCTGGTCGCCGACGTATTCAAGTACAAGTCGATCTTCTACGCCAACTCGCTCAATATCGTTTTCTGGGTGGTCGCCTTCCTGTATGTCTTCGGCGTCTCGGCGTTGTACATGTATTTCGAGCCCAGTGTCTTGCCTGCCAGCCAGAAGCTCCTCTGGATCATCCTGATGATCCTGGCCGCCGACCTGCCCTGGATTTTATTGTTCTATGGCCCGGTCAACCGGCCAGTGGCTGATTTCGTGCAACATCTTGTCGGCAAGCCGAATGTCAAGGTCAGCACCATCCGCTTCGGAACCTTCGCGTCCGTCGTCTTCCATTTCATCCTCTGGCTCGGCCGGCGCCGCGAAAAGATCGTTGCCGAACTGCAGGAACGCTTTTTCGCTGCGGTTCAGGACCTGATCGGTCACGACGCCGACAACAAGGCGCCGCTGGTCGTTGTCTGGCAGTCGGAATCCTTCATCGACATGCGCCATTGCGGGGTGGACAGCATCAAGCTTCCGGCCATCGACAGGCTGCAGAAACTTGCCGTGCAATGGGGCCGCCTGGCAACTGTCTTCGAGGGCGGCTACACGCTGCGCACGGAGTTCGCCGTGTTGAGCGGCCTGGTTCCCGACGATCTGCATATCGATGCAAGCTATCCCTACCTGCGGGCGAGCCATTATACCGACGTCGTCTGGCCGACGAAGCTGAAGAATGCGGGCTGGAGCACGCATTTCATGCACCCGTATGACCGGACGTTTTTTCTTCGCCACAAAGCCATGCCGCAGCTCGGCTTCGAAAAGATGACCATGCTCGATGAATTCGAGCACGATCCGGCCCGCGATGGCCCCTATGTCTCGGACGCTGCGTTGACCCGAAAGGTCATCGCCGAGGTGGAAAGCCAGACGGACGACAAGGGCAGCTTTCTCTTCGTTGCATCGATGGCCAACCACGGGCCGTGGGAGCCCAACCGCGTCGAAGGAATGGCCGATCCTGTGGCGATCTATCTCGAGATCCTGCAGCAGTCCGACAAGGCGCTGGGTGAACTTGTCGACCATCTGAACAGGCTCGACCGCCCCGTCTGGATGGTTTTCTACGGTGACCACGCGCCGCTGCTGAAATCCTTTGCCGACCCTTTCCCCGATCCCCGCACCGATTATTTCATCGTGCCCCTGGCAGCCGCGCGCACACCGCAGAATGCTCCGTCGTTTCCGCGTAATGAGGAACCGTGGAAACTGCTGGAAGCGATGCTGAAGCATGCCAATCTGCACAAGGATGATCTGCGATAGTGCCGGCGCTGTTCTCAAAGGTTCGGTGACGATGGCATTGCAAAATGCACCGGAGCGGCGCGTCTTCCTCTTCCTGCAGGGCCCATCCTCGCCGATCTTTGCCAAGATCGCCGATCGGCTGGAGGTCAAGGGTCATGAATGCCTGAGGATCAACCTCAATCCGGGCGACCAGATTTTCTGGCGGCGCAAGGGCGGCTATAATTACCGCGGCCGGGGCGGAAACGCCTGGCATGTCCATGTTGGCGCCTTCATGGATCGGCATGCTGTCACCGATCTCGTTCTGCTGGGTGAGGAGCGTCCCTACCATCTCGTTGCACTCGAAGCCGCCAGGAACCGGAAGATAGCGGTTTCAGTTGTCGAAATGGGCTATCTGCGGCCGGACTGGCTGACGGTCGAACGCGATGGAATGTCGTCCAATTCGCACTTTCCCAATGATCCCCAGCAGATCGTCGAGGCGGCCCGTACCCTTGCCGAACCGGACTGGAAGAGACGTCATACGCAGAGCTTTGCTGCCGAAGCTGCCTATGACCTTCTCTACAATCTGCCGAACGTTTTCCTGTGGTTTCTCTTTCCGCACTATCGCCGCCACGCCCTGTTCCATCCGTTGGCAGAGTATGTCGGCTGGGTGATGCGGCTGGCGGGTGGCAAGAAAAGAAAATTGGATGCAACAATGCGTGTTAAGCGCGCGCTGGCCGGCGACGCCCCATTTTTTGTCTTCCCGTTGCAACTGCAAACCGATTTCCAGCTGCGGTCACATTCGCCCTACAACGATCAACGCGAGGCAATCACCGAGGTGATTACCTCCTTCGCCGCGCATGCCCCGCGCACGGCCCAGCTGATTGTCAAAATCCACCCGCTCGACAACGGGCTCATCGACTGGCGCGCCCATGTCGAGGCGTTTGCAACCGGACTTGGGATTGGCGGGCGCGTGCAGTTTATTGACGGCGGCGACCTGAATGCGCTGCTGGGCAAAACCGCGGGCGTCGTCACGATCAACTCGACCGTCGGCCTCCATGCCCTACAGCTCGGCAAACCCGTGAAGGTGCTGGGAACGGCCGTCTTCGATATTGCCGGCCTCAGCGACCAGACAGAGCTCGATCGGTTCTGGACAGCTCCGGCACAGCCGCAGGGACCGGTCCGGACCGCTTTTTTCCGTCTGCTCGCGGCGGCAATTCAGGTCAGGGGCAATTTCTACTCGGCAACCGGCACGGATGCCGGCGCGGAGGCGATCGCGGAAAGACTGCATAACCGATCGGTCAATCAACCCGGCGGGTTCGTCGACCCGCCCCCGCGCAACAAGCCGTCAAAAATCAGTCTTCGTCCTCATTGACCGGTTCGGCAACGCGCCACGCATCCATTTCTTCCCGTKACCAGCGGTGCTTGCGTCCCCGGCTCCATGTAACATCACGCTTGACGATCGCTGCGGGCGTTCCGGCCAGCACGACGCCGCTTTCGCTGAAAGCCTTGTTAACAAAGGATTTGGCACCGACGATACAATCCTCCGGGATCACTGTCCCCTTGTTCAGAATGGAACCGAGACCAACCCAGACGTGATCGCCGACCACGACCGGCGCGGCCCGGTTAAGCCGCCGGCCGTCTCTTCGCCGGATCAACGCGTGGGCATCGCTGGTGCGCACCTCGATCCCCCGGGAAAACATGCAGCCACGCCCGATGGTGACGTCACAGCGCTCGAGACAGAGGACATAGACTGACTCGAATGTGGTTCCCTCGCCCACGGTCACGGTCTGATTGGACCCCTTGACGATGAACTCGCCCGCCAGACGGCAATTGTCGCCGATCACAATCCGGTTGCCCTGCCCCCGAATGGTTATATGTCCGGTGAAGGAGGATGACCTGGGGAGTTCAATCCGATTCTGGCTGCCATAGAGACGCACTGTCGCAATCAATCGGCCTTTCGCATCGACGGTATTGTCATGTCCCCAATCAAGCTGAATGGCCAAGGGCTTGAAAAAACGAATGCGCGGCAGAGACTTGATATACCGGCGGGCCTTCGCAAAAAAATTCATTATTGAATACCGGGCAGGCCTCGTTCGGGCCGGCGCTCATGCGCTACGGAAATAAACCTTGATGGCTCAGCGGTTCACAGCAAATCAGAAGAATTATCGCCGAGCAAGCGCGCTTGCCCGGCCTCGACACTCTCCATTGTCAGTTCGAACTAGGTGCGGTCACGAATATTATAGTAACCCATGACAAAAACGGCCCATGCGAAGAGCAGGCCCAGCGCAACGAGGAATGAATTCAGGAAGCGTGCCGGGTACTGAGCCAATTGCGAAAGCGTTGGTTCGATGAAGACCGCAAGGTAACGCTGCTTGTTGTTCGCTTCGATGCGTGCCTTTTCGAGGCTGGCCAGAGATGCGGTATAGGCACGCTCGGCGAATTCGCGCTCTGTTTCCAAAATTTCGTATTTCTGAATCCGGCCGGCAACATCGCTATTGGCTTCCGAGGATTGGCTGTCGGCACTACCGCTGCCCAGACGCTGGCGCTCGGATGCAAGCTGTTCCTCGACGCTGGCGATACGCGCTTTGAGCACGCGCATGCGCGGCGTGTCGTCGCTCATTTGCGATTTTGCCGTTGCCAGATCAGAATTCAATTGCACCAATTGGGCCTCCAATCCCCCAATCAATTGAGCCGCGAGCTTGGCGCCTTCCACGGGGTCAACTTCCTGCGAGGCATCGCGGTACTGGCGCACGGCCACGCGCGCCTTGGAAATACGGCCCTCCGCAAGGTGCATTTCATCCTGCGCGGCCTTGAGGACACCGTCACGGGCCGACGCGGAGAGATCGTTGATCAAGGTTTCACTCTGCTGAATGACGAACTTGGCAAGCTCCTGCGATTGCCGGGGGTCAAATGCCTTGACCTGCAACTGCATGATTCCCGACGCATGATCGAAATTGATGTCGATCATGCTGCGCCAATACTCAAGCCTGTTTTCCACCGGCAGGCCGGCCGCCATTCCATAGAAGTAATCCAGGCCCCGCGCCGCGTAGATTTTTTCGAGATCAAATTTCTTCTCGACTTCGGTCAGCATTCTTTCACTGCGAACGAAATCCATCAGAATGTAGCTATCGGAGAGTGTATTGCCCGTCGATGCCTGCGAAAACATCCCAAGAATATCAGGTGCGCCGGCTGCCTCGATGCTGCGGACCGAAAAGGATGCCGAACTATGATACTGGTCGGAGGCGACGAAGATCATATAGAGCGATGCCAGCGCGGCGGGGAATGCGACGAAAGCAAAAAAGCTGCCGATGATCACGGCATGGCGTAGCCGAAGCGAACTCAACCAACCCCGCTTCTTGACTTGATGCGTGATAACCTTGTGGAGCTTGTTGGGCGCTTTTGACTTTAGCTTTGGCGCCAGCATACGATCATCGTTTCCAAGCAGCCCTTCAAGCAGGTGTACGCTTTTCGACTTGACGACATCCGCGTTTTTCAGCCGATCCACAGCCCCATCATTTTGCGCAGCCCCTGGAGCCGCATTGCCGATGGTCGCCATTTATCGTTCCCTCATATTGCCATTGTGAGCGCGGATCGCGTCCTCAATATCATCATAATAGGTTAATTTGCCATTTTCCATAACCACCCCGCAATCACAATAATCGCGAATGGTCGAGGTACTGTGAGACACCATGATCACATCGGAATCCTGAAGCCTGCTTTCGAACACGACTTGGCACTTCTTCTTGAAGTTCGTATCCCCGACGGCGGTAATTTCATCGACGAGATAATAGTCAAAATTGACGCCCATGCTCAATCCAAAAGCAAGACGGGCCTTCATCCCGGAGGAATAAGTCCCCACCGGCGCCTTGAAGAACGGCCCCAGATCGGCAAAATCTTCGACATAGGCGATCAATTCACGGGTATCCACGCCATAGATGCGCGCCACGAAACGAACATTCTGCTCGCCTGTCATGGTCCCTTGAAAACTCCCCTGGAACCCCAGCGGCCAGGAAATCTTGCCTTTGCGTATGATCCTGCCGCTATCCAACCTGATCGTACCGGCGATCAGCCGAAGCAGCGTGGATTTTCCTGCACCGTTGCGGCCGAGCAGGCCAATGCTCTTTCCCCGCTGCAAAACAAGCGAAGCGCGATCAATGATCGGCTTCTTGATGCCTTTCGTGCGTGCGAACTTGGTCGCCTGCTCAAGCCTGATCATTATTCACTTCTCAACAATGCGGACGATGACGTGAACAACAGCATTCCAATAAACAATGTCAAAAATGCGAAAGTATAGGCATAGGGCATATCAAGGCCCGCCGCCCTATACTCGCTGTAGAACCCCACTCGAAACTGCATGACCACATGGACAAGCGGATTGAAAAGCACCACTTCCCGATAGGGGTGCGGCATAGCGTCGGGCAGGAAGAAGACGCCGGAAATCAGAAAAAGCGGCCGGTTGACGATACCGAATACCTGCTCATACAGCGCGTATTTCAAAAACATGACATTGTTGACCAACGCCATGCCAAGCCCCAAGATGCTTGCGACAAGGGCCGCTTCGATGATCGCCAGCCAGGTGAGTTCGGGTGGCGTGCGCATCCACACGACAATCGTCCCGAGGACAACGACACCCACCACCACCGTCGTGCCCAGTTGCAGAAAATATCGGGCAACGATCGTATCAACCGGCGCGACGCTGGGGTAGCTCAGCAATGACCTGTTGGCCTTGACCGCCCCGTTCAAATAGGTCGCGGTCGCCTGGTAGAACTGGAACCCGATATAGCCGGTTGCGAAGAAAAGTGGAAAACTGGCGCCTAAGGCAGGGGCGCGTGCTATTGCCTGAAATATGATCGTCATCAGGAACACATGCGCCGCTGGGTCCAGCAATGCCCAGACATAGCCTCCCGGCTTGCTGCCGAACCGCGCTTCCATTTCGCGGATAAGCAAGGCAGCAACGACCCGCATATGTGTGACGACATGTTCCAAACTCTGGCTGCTTTCTAACCGCAGAACGCATGGATGCCAATAACGGCGACTCACGTCCCGGCGTGCGATATGGCTTGCGTACCTAGCTCTTACTCTCTTGAAAGCAATTTTCAAGTTGATGGACCATCAAGTCCGGCTCATGTCGATCTCATCTGTTCGAAAACGCAACTATCCAAACGGATAGAGGATGCGCCCGATAAATCTGAGTTTTGGGTTGGACAGCTCCCGGAAAAACAGGATTGGATCCTGCCGGAACGTCTTCGCATCTCGATCATTGCCGATCCTGGAAATAATCAGAGACAAAGGAGGGGCAATCAAATGCCTCCAGCCAAGAATGCCATATGCCCCCCATGCCTGCCATTCCGGTGCTAACGGCTGCGGGGGCGGCCTGTCATCCTTCGCCATTGAGAAATAATGCAATATTCCGTCCACAGTTTCCTCGAAAGAGAGGCCCTTGCCGCTTTTTGGTTCGAAATACCGTGGATACAAAAGATACGCGCCCGCAAACAGCGCTTCGATGGTGAGGGTCCGACCGCGGCGTTCATTGGGCTGGCGATCGTCCGTCAGCCCCCAGCCGGCATAGAATGGGCAGCCGTAGGTGGTCACCTTCAGGCCTCGAAGCAAGGCCTCGAAGCCCGCAAGCGATGTGATGGTATAAACGTGGTCGATCGTCTCGAACGCCTGGCTCATGGAGAGAGGCTGCGTGATGATCTGGCAGAGATGCCGGACATCCTGGGGATCGGACTGGGCAAGGCGAACCCGGTTGAGAATATCCGGATGCGGTTTGTAGATGATCTGCGCGCCCGGGTTTTCCTTGGCCGCCAACCGCACCAGATCATTGTTCGTCACGGGCGAGAGACAGCCGAATTGAATGGATGCGTCATCTTCGACCTGACCGATCACCAGCACGCGTTTGCCGGATTTCGGGCCATAGAGATCGTTGATATCTGTCCTGATATCGCTGTTGTATTTGCTCACGCCGGTTTCAAGCAGAAAGCGAATACCGGCCGACGCCCGCGCCAGAAGCTCTGGCGCACCGTCGAAATCGTAGCTGCACAACAACCGCTCCAGATCGGATGGTTCACGGCAATCAAAATAGGCAGTGCCCTGGTCAAGGGCGAGGGACAGCGGTGGGGTACGGCTGGCATTGGCCACGACCGAGCGGATAAAACCGTCTTCTATGTAGAAGACAGGAATTTGATGCTGTGCGGCAAAGGATTTAAGCTTCTTTGGCGCCCGCAAGCTCCAGACGAAGATCTGGGGATTTTCCTCGCGGAGAATGCGGACCGCCCAATCCTCAAAATCGGCCTCGCGCGCGTACATCGGAACGAAAACAAACGTGCGATCGGGAAAATAACGCCTGAAAATCTCTTTCTTCCAACCGTGGATGTGGAAGGCATAAGTCGTAATCATCTTGACCGGCGCAGGAGAGCCCGCCTCACCAGGCGGTTGCTCCGGATGCGAAATCGTGAGTTGGTGCTGTTCAGACAAGGACATCCGCTCGCAAGGCCATTTTCCGAACGCCGCTTCTTATAGAAGCAGGGTCAAAACTATCGGCACGGGACAAGGGCCGCGACCCTTCTCACCAAGCCTGTGTCACGCCACACCGGCGCGCAACAGATCGTGGATATGAAGTATTCCGCTCGGAAGCCCAGCATCATCCACCAGGAAGAGCACGGTCACCTTCTGTGCCTGCATGATTTCCATTGCAGCACTTGCCAAGGCACTGCCCTTGATGACCCGCGGGCTATGCGACATGACGGTATCGACGGTTTCGAGAAGCAGACCGTGCGACATGTGGCGGCGCAGGTCGCCATCGGTGATGACGCCCGCGAGCTTACCCGTCTCGTCGGTAATTCCGACGACGCCAAAGCCCTTGGAGGACATCTGGATAACCGCGTCGCCCATCGGGCTGCCGAGCGAAAGCAGCGGGATCGCGTCGCCCTCATGCGCCAGTTCCTGAACGAGGAGCAGCTGGGAACCGAGCTTGCCGCCGGGGTGGAATGTCTTGAAGTCCTGCGCGGAAAACCCCCGCCGCTCGAGAAGCGCAATCGCCAGGGCGTCGCCCACCGCCAGCTGCAGCATTGCAGACGTGGTTGGCGCCAATCCGTGCGGGCAGGCCTCCTGCACTTTCGGCAAGGTGATGGCGACGCTGGAATTGCGCGCCAGCAGGCTTTCCGCATTGGAGGTGAGGGAGACAACCRGAACATTGAAACGTTTGGCATAGGCCAGCATGTTTCCAAGCTCGACAGTCTCTCCCGACCAGGACAGAAGAATGAGCAAATCCTCGGACGTGATCATTCCGAGATCGCCATGACTGGCTTCCGTCGGATGGACGAAATAGGCCGACGTCCCGGTGGATGCCAGGGTCGCAGCAATCTTGCGGCCGATATGGCCGCTCTTGCCAACGCCGGAAACCACCACGCGGCCACGGCCGCCCGCGATCAGCTCGACGGCATCGACCAGGCTGCGCGAAAGCACCTGATCGGCGGCAAATTGGGTTGCAAACGCATTGATGCCGTCAACCGCCGTGGCGATCGATCGCGTCAGCGATTCAATAACAATACCCTCTTGCGGTGTATTCATATCGACTTGCCTGAGACCCATCATCGCCACTCCAAAAGCACAACTACGCATCCGGTTATAACCAGAGCGCCCTCAGATCAAACCAAAACGGCCAAATTGCGCTTTTTCCGGAGAAAATGCGAAACCACGAGAGCTTTCAGCCCAAGAAAATCGGATTCCGGCGTCAGCCCGCCCGTTTCGTGACGCTTTCGTCGTCCCCGGGAATCGCTTGGCCGGGATTGCTGATGAAAGCTTCCAGCGTCATCGTATCGAGAATCTCGGCAATGGCGTCGCGCACGGTGGTCATCGAGCGGCGGACTTCGCATGTATCGGGATCATTGCAATCATCGCAGACCTCATAAGCGGTCCGGCTGGCACAGCGGATCGGCGCCAGCGGCCCATCGAGCGTGCGCACGACCTGGCCGATGCGGATTTCCGATGCGGGGCGTGACAGCGAATATCCGCCGCCAGGCCCTTTTTTCGAGCGCAGGATGCCGGCGTTGCGCAGTTCCAAGAGAATGGTGTCGAGAAACTTCTTTGGAATATTGTTCCGGCTTGCGATCTCGGTAATGAAAGCGGTCTCACCCGGATCAAGCCGTGCCAGATCGACCAGCGCCTTCAATCCGTATTTTCCCTTTTTGGTCAGCATCGCAGTTCGCTCTTTTCACAAACAGGCACCTGAAAACAGCGCCTGCCTGCTGATTGCCATCATATATACACGGCATATCACATGAGAAGCCGTGCCAATATACCGATTTAGTGAAAAGATGGCCAAACTGCGGTTTTCATGCATATTTATGGCTTATGCGAGCGCAAATGCCTGCGATGTATCCGCAACCCGCAACGCTGGCCGCCGGGCAGTCTGCGAAACCATCAACTGGCGCACCGCCGCCCGAGCCTCGTCGGCCGTGCGAAAGTGCCGCGAATCCAGATCCCAGACATGATATTTCACGGCGACGAACTTCAGCCGGCCGGCCTCCGGAACCACCACCCCGACGGCTTCGCCGCCAAATTCTATAACCTGCTTGTTCATGGAAAAATGCTCCTTCCACGCCATGGCGCGGATCATTCAAATCGTACAAAACTCAAGGAAAGGACGGCCTGGATTTCACATTCGCCAGAAGGTGCGAATGCAAAGGTCTTTCATTGTGCGACAATAGGAATGCGTACCTCGGAAAGCGGCGATGCGGGCATTGTCAGACATGGCTCTCTCCTTCGGCAAAGGCCCGGTCGGATGCTTTTCCGGGCAAGTTTCAAGCTCCGCTCTGGTTCATTCCATCAGCGGATAATCCAAAAGTAGAATACATCACCAATTTTGTCAATTAAAATTGGCTGAAAACGAAAAATAATACTCTTTTGTTCGTGACTTTCATCGATCGAAGCAGAACATGTTCAAGAAAAGCCGGATTGTGGAATCACAATCTAATTCCTGAGCACGACTCAGTTCGCCCGCAAGCGGAGATATAGACCTTTCATGGGACGAAAAAAGGGCAGCCGCAGCCGCCCTTTCGATTTTTTTTCGCATCCCTGCTGATCAGTTCTTGGCCAGCTCGGTCCCCGGAGCGCGGGTAGATTCGCGGTCCTTCCACCAACGGCTGAGAAAGAGCAGGATCGGCCCGCCGATATAGATCGACGAGGTGGTTGCGACGATGACGCCGAAGATCATCGGCCAGGCGAAGCTCTTCACGGCGTCGCCACCCCAGATCGCCATCGGCACCAGGGAAAACGCCGTTGCCATCGAGGTGAAGATGCATCGCGCCAGCACCTGGTTGATCGACATGTCGATCAGGTCGGAGAATGGCATCGACTTGTACTTGCGCAGGTTTTCCCGCATGCGGTCATAGACCACCACCTTGTCGTTCACCGAATAGCCGATCATCGTCAAAAGGGCGGCGATGGCCGTCAGGTTGAAGTCGATGCCGGTCAGCGCGAAGAAGCCGATCGTCTTGGTGATGTCGAGCAGCAGCACCGCGATAGCGCCGACGGCAAAGTGCCATTCGAACCGCCACCAGATGTAGAACAGGATCGCCAGCATCGCGAGCACGACGGCCAGGAAGCCTGAGCGGGCCAGTTCGGCCGAGATCGTCGGGCCGACGACTTCGGTGCGCTCAAAACTTGCATCCGGAATGACCTGGGCCACACCTTCCTTGATCTTGTTCAGGGCAACCGTCTGCTCCTGCTCGCTACCCGGCTGACGCTGGACGCGGATCAGGACGGACTGGTTCTGGCCGAACTCCTGCAGCGCGACTTCGCCGAGGTTGAGGCCTTCGAGCTCTTCGCGCAGCTTGGGCAGGTCGAGCACGGACTTCGACGTCGCCTCCACCTGGATACCACCGACGAAATCGATGCCGTAATTCAGGCCCGGATGGAAGAACAGAACCACCGAACTGACCGACAGGAAGGCCGACATGCCGATGGCGACGAAGCGCCCCTTCATGAAGGAAATCTTCGGGATATGCGGCACGCCGCCGAACAGCGACGGGATTTCCAGCTTCTTCATCTTGCGGCGGACAACAACCTCACGCATCGCCAGACGGACGACGGTGATCGAGGTGAACATCGAGATGGCGATGCCGAGCATCATGGTGATGGCAAAACCGCGAACCGGGCCCGTGCCGAACATGAACAGCAGGATGGTGCCGGAAAGCGTCGTGACGTTACTGTCGATGATGGTCGCATAGGCCTTGTTGAAGCCGATATCGAGCGCCTTCATCGCCCCTGCACCGCCCTCCGTTTCCTCCCGGATACGGGCGTTGATCAGGATGTTGGCGTCCACCGCCATACCGATACCGAGGATGATACCGGCAATACCGGGCAGCGTCAGGGTCGAGCCGAGCATGCCGAGCACGCCGATGGTAAGGATCGTGTGCAGCAGAAGGCCAAGATTGGCGATCATGCCCCAGGCGCCATAGAGCAGCACCATCAGCGTGACGACGAGGGCAAAACCGGCAAGACCGGTGTAAATGCCCATGCGGATCGAATCCGAACCGAGGTTCGGGCCGACGGAACGCTCTTCAATGATGGTGAGCGGCGCCGGCAGGGCGCCGGAGCGCAAGAGTGCCGAGAGAACGGTTGCTTCCTGGGCAGTGAAGTTGCCGCTGATCTGGCCCTGGCCGCCCGGGATCGGCTCGTTGATGCGCGGCGCTGTCAGGACCTTGCCGTCAAGCACGATGGCGAAAGGCAAGCCGACATTGTCGCGGGTGATTTCCGCGAACTGGCGTGCGCCCTGACTGTCGAAGGTGAAGGAAACGATCGGTTCGTTGGTCTGCTGGTTGAACCCGGCCTTGGCGTCGGCGAGACGTTCGCCAGAAATCGCCACGCGGCTTTCGACCGCATACTTGGCACCGTCATTGGTCCCCGGCAGGATGTCGACGCCGCGCGGTGGCGTGGTCGTGTTCGGATCGACCGATGTATCGACCATGTGGAAGCTCATCTGCGCGGTCGAGCCCAGCAGCTGACGCAGGCGCGTCGGATCCTGAAGGCCCGGAAGCTGGACGAGAATGCGGTCGGAACCAACGCGCTGGATCAGCGGCTCGGCAACGCCGACCTGGTCGACGCGGCGGCGGATGATTTCAAGGCTCTGATCGACGGCCGCCGTCATGCGTTCGCTGAGGCCGGCCTCGGTGAGCTTGATCGTAATCGTGTCATCGACGGTGGTGACTTCGATATCGGAGCTTGCCGCGCCGAAGCCAAGCGTGCCGACGGGGGCTGCCAGCTCCTGGATCTTCGGCATCACCTTGTCGCGATCGGCCTGATCGGCGATCTTGACGGCGATTGCGTCGCCGGCAATGCGGGCCGAGGACGTCGGCACCCGTTCGGTGCGCAGTGCACCGCGGATATCGTCGAGAAGCGTGTTCAGGCGCGCCTGACGCAGGCCGGCCGCATCGACTTCCAGAACCAGATGGGAACCGCCCTTCAGGTCAAGGCCGAGCGTGACCGGCTTGACCGGCAGGAACGAGGCATATTGCTGCTGGACGGATGCCGGCAGTATGTTGGGCAGCGCCGCGAGTATCCCAAAGAGGGTAATCGCGACATAGGCCAGAACGGCCCATTTCGAAGTGCGCATGTTGAGGTTCCATTATAGCCTGCGCCCATCCGGCAAAGGCTGGGACGGCAGGTGTGATGCATCAAGGAAAGTTGCGCCGATGCGCAAAAGACTGCCCTGGGCAGTATTTAGGCGTAAAACGCCGGAGGTCCGCGAGCGCGGGTCGTGTCACCCTGCGTTCCGGTTATCGCAGCATGCGAGGAGCCCATGGCGGGCATGCTGCCGTAAGTGATGGATGCGACCCGAACCGGCGCAGGCAGCACAAATGGCCCCGGCCCGCCCGGCGAAGACTTGCCGTCGGTGCGATCAGCCAGAAAACGCAGGTCGGCAACCGGAAAAGCACGAACGGCGTGACGCGAAAGCGTCGTGTCTGAGGTGCCGCTTTCCGGAACCCCGACGTTTCCGGCACTCGCTTCCGTCAAAAACCGCGACGAAAAGCCTTGCGCCGACGCGACGAACTGCATGGCAAGTGCCGCCGCCAGAATCCACAGCACGGCAAAAAGCTTGCCTGCCTGGTTCCGACCGATGCTGTTGCCGTTCATGCCCATAGAGGACATCGTCCTTCCCGTTGGCGGTTCACTGAAAATCGCCGGCCTCGCGCCGATTCAGCGCGCAAGCGGGCCTAGAAACCATCGCCCGCCGCCAAAGTCAAATCTTACCATCAGACACGCCTACTGAACACCTCAAGCCTGCGCGCTCACGCCGTGACGCCGGCTGTCAGCGTCTGGTGGATCTCGATCAACGACGGACCGCCGCGTTTGCGGGCATTCGCAAGTGCCGCCGCAAGGTCGCCCGCCTTCGACAGCCGCACCGCCGGTACGCCATAGGCGCTGGCCGCAAGCAGAAAATCGGGGGCCGATGGCTTTACGCCTTCCGGGGTGATCCCGGCATCGACCATGAAGCTCTCGATCTCCTGGTAACCGTCATTGTTCCAGACGACGAAAATGACATTGGCGTTGATGTCGGCTGCCGATCCCAGTTCGGCCAGCGAAAACTGAATGCCGCCATCGCCGACAAGGCAGATGACCGGCTTTGTCGGATCGGCAACGGCCGCGCCGACAGCGGCCGGCGGCGCGTAGCCGAGCGCGCCAAAGCCGGTCGCAGAGTTGAACCATGATTTTGCCCGCGGGGCATCGCAGTAAAGGTTGCCGGCATAGACGGCCTGGGTGCTATCACCGACGATCACGCAATCCGGCAATGCCTGATAGATGATATCGATGACGCCGATTTCGGTGCGCGTCTTTGCCGTCAGCTCGGCCATGGCAGCCTTGCGCGTTGCTGCTGCCCGTTCTTTGCCCTTGCTCGCCGGCTTGGCTGTCAGGAACACGAGAATGCCGGATATCGCCGCTTTGGCGCCCGACAGGATCGACAGGGCCGCATGCGGCCCGCGTGCCAGCTGCGCTGCGTCAATATCGGTGCGGATCAGGTTGCCGAGGATCGGAAAGCCTCCATCGGCATACATGTCATAGTCGGTCTGGCCCATTTCGGTGCCGAGCGCGATGACCAGATCGGCGTCGGAAATCAACGAACGAACGGCCTTGAGACTGGGGCTGGCAGGAACCCTCAGCGGATGACCGGCGAGCATACCGCGCGCATTGACGGTCATGACAACAGGCGCGCCGATGCGCTCGGCCAGTTCCTGGATCTCGGCTTCGGCGGTAATCGCGCCGCCACCGCACAGGATCACCGGACGGCTGGCATCGCCGCACAGGATGGCCGCTTTCTGCAGTGTCTCGGCATCGGCCCTTGGCCGCGTCGCCGTGGCTTTCCTGAGCGGCGGCGGGGCGATCCGCGCAGTCATGACGTCCGTGGGGATTTCGATATGCACTGGGCCCGGCCTGCCGGAGGTCAGGATGGCAAAGGCGCGTTCGACGACAGGCCCCAAATCGGCCGGATTGAGCAGCGTCTGCGAATAGAGCGCCAGCGTCTTCAGCATGCCGTGCTGATCCGGCAATTCGTGCAGCAGCCCGCGGCCATGGCCGAGCGAATCGCGCCGGTTGACGCCGGAGATCACCAGCATCGGGATCGAATCCTGCCGCGCCTGCGCCATCGCCGTGATCGTGTTGGTCAGCCCTGGCCCGGTGATGACCAAAGCCACGCCCGGCTTGCCGCTGACACGGGCATAGCCGTCGGCCATGAAGCCCGCACCCTGTTCGTGGCGCGGCGTGACATGGCGGATCTTCGAGGCGGCAAGACCGCGATAGAGTTCGACCGTATGCACGCCCGGAATGCCGAACACGACCTCGACACCATTGGCCTCAAGCAGGTCGACCAGCACTTCGCCGACGGTTTTCATCGCTTCGCTCATGCACAGCGCTCCTTTGGCGTCAGAAGCCGGATCGCCAGCTTGGCGATACGGGCGCAGGCTTCCTGGATGACGGTGTCCGGCACCGTCAGGCTGACACGCAGGAAGGACGTCGCCTCGTTGCCGAACGACGCTCCCGGCATTACCGCAACATGTTCCTGTTCCAGCAGCATCCAGGCGAAAGCTTCGCCAGTCAGGCCGGTGCCCGCCACATCAATCAGCGTGAACATGCCTGCCTCGGGCGGTAGAGGCACGATACCCGGCACATTCGAAAGCCCCTCGACGATCAGATCGGCGCGCGTCTTATAGGTGGCGCGCATGGCGGCGGAGGTGCCGATGTCATGGGTCAATGCATAGGCCGTCATGTCGGCGATAAAAGGCTGCACGCCAAACAGCATGGTTTCGGATACCGGCAGCAGGCGGCTCGCAAACTCCACGGGGCCGACGGCCCAGCCGCTGCGGAAGCCGGGGGCGGCGTGCGACTTGGAGATCGACGAGACCACGACCGTGCGCTCGGCAAGGTCCGGATCGTCGAAGGGCGAGGCGAACGGGCCGTTGAAGATCAATTCCTCATAGACTTCGTCGCAGACGATCCAGAGATCGTGCTTGCGGCAGATGTCGCCGATCGCCTTGATTTCGCCGGCCGTCAGCACAGCGCCGGTCGGATTGTGCGGTGTGTTGAGCAACAGAGCCCGGCATTTCGGCGTAATCGCCTTTTCGAGATCGGCTGCCTGCATGTGAAACCCATGCTCCGGCTTCAACGGCACGGTGACGCGATGCGCGCCGGTCGACTGGATGACCCCGTCATAGGTGGCATAAAGCGGATCGCCGACCAAAACGCCGTCACCCGCCTCAACGAGACCCAGCATGACGGCAAACAGCGCCGTCTGAGTGCCGGGGAAGCAGAGCACGTTTTCCGCCGTCACGTCCGGGCGGCGTTTGGCGTAGCGGGCGGTCAGCGCGTTGACCACCGAAGGCTCGCCGCGGCCATTCGAATAACGGTAACGCCCCGCGTTCATCGCCCGCTGCGCTTCAGCCAGGAGCGAGGGATCGGCAGGCATGTCCGGCTCACCGATGGTCAATTGAATGACGTCCGTTCCGCTCGCCTGCATCTGCCGGGCGCGGATATGCAGCGCCCATTTTTCCGAACCGAGATCGGCCAGACGGTCGGTGATCGATGAATAGCGCATGGGAGCCTCCTGCCCTCAGTCAAAATGTTGCGGCGTCCTTGCCGCGCTTAGGCCACTACGAGGCGGCCGTGTGTTCATCCCTGCCGAACGGCAATCCCAACAGGGCCTCGCTCGACGATAGTGCGATTGCCACAAGCTCGGCCTCTTCGAAAAGCTCGCCGGCAAGGCAGGCTTCCAGCCACAGCCCGTCTATCATGCCGTTGATGGCAATCGCATGGCGGCGGCAATCGGCTTCTCCCGAAAGCCTGCCTTGCGACTTCAGGAAATCGCCGATCAAACCCTGCAAATCATTGCGAAAGCCGAGATAGCCTTCGCGGTGGATCGCGGCAAGCGCCGGATCCAGCCGGACCTGGCTGATGAACGAGGCCCAGAGCGACAGGCTGCGGTCATTGGCGACCGGCGCCGTCAGGTTGAACGCGATGAAGCGCCTCAGACGCGTCGCCGGATCGCCGGTGATATCGGCGGCCTTGGCGGCGAAGGTCGCGAGAACCGAGCGATAGGCCTCCTCCACCATCTGGTCCTTGGAGGCGAAATAGTGCCGCACCAGCCCCGCCGTCACACCGGCCCGGATAGCGATCTGGCGGACGGTCGCACCGCGCAGGCCAAGCTCGGCAATCGTGTCGAGAGTCGCCTCGATCAGCTCCTGCCGCCGCTCCCCCTCCGGTGCGCGATGGAACGTCCGCCGGTTCATGCGGCTCGCCGCAGGACAGGCCGTGTCAGGCAGGTCGGGCCACCCTCGCAAGCGATGCACAACGCATCGGCGTCGAAGGTCTCGACCTTGCAGCCCGCCGCTTCCATCGCCGCCTTGGTCTTGGGGAATCCCGCGACCATGATCACCTCGTTCGGGCGAACCGGCAGCACATTGAGGCTGAGGCCGTTGCTGGCATGGAATTCGTCAGCCGGCGCCTCGATCAGGGTGATGCCCCATTCCTTCAGCAGCTGGTAGAACGAGGCCGGCAGCAATGGCGCAAAGACCAGCGCCAGATCGCGCGACAGCGGGCTCATCACCGACATCAGATGCAGGCAGGCTTCCTCGCCATGCCAGAGCGGCAGGTCGTAGCCAAGCACGGTGACGCCGTGCGGATCAAGTATCTCCGAGAGCTGGGAAATGCCCTCCTCGTTGGTGCGCACGCCGCGGCCGACGACGAGTGTTTCGGCGTCAAGCCAGATGCAGTCGCCGCCTTCAACGGTGCCCGGCGCGACGATGCGGCCGAGGATCGGGATGCCGGCCGCCTTGTAGGCCGCCTCATGCAACGCCGTTTCCTTTTCGCGCAGCGGCTTGCCCATGCGCAGGAGAATGGCGCCATGGTTGGACATCAGCGACGGATCATGGGTGAACATGGCGTCGGCAAGACCATCGCCCTTGTCTTCCAGCCAAAGGATTTCAGCACCGGACTTTTCCACCAGGCGCGCGAATTCCGCATATTGGCGCACGGCCTTTTCACCGTCGAAGGTCGGACCGTAGTGCCATTTCGCAGGATCGGCGGAGGCAAGGCTTGCGCCCGGGCGCCGCATCAGCACGCGTGTCAGATTGGCCGACATCTCCTGCGAACCATAAGCCGTCATCGTCTACTCCTGTTGGAAAATTGTTCATTTGGCGGGGCTGCCAAAAAAGCAGCGTCGAAGTTATTATACGGTTGAATAATTTCTGTACAAGTGCCACGATGCGTTTCATGGAACAGCGTGACAGGCAAAAATGCCGCACGACAGACAAACAGGGGAACTGTTTTCATGCGTTCAGATTTGGCGACCTGTCTCGACAGGACTGACTTTTCATGACGAAACCTGCCCAGGCGATTGCGGTTACAAACCTCCACAAACGTTTCGGGCCGCTTGAAGTGCTCAAGGGCGTTTCACTGACCGCCAACGAAGGCGACGTCATCGCCATCATCGGCGGCAGCGGCTCCGGAAAATCGACGTTCCTGCGCTGCATCAACATGCTGGAACTGCCGACCTCCGGTTCGGTCACGGTACATGGCGAAACGATCGCCATGAAAAAAGACGGTCACGGCGGCCTGATGCCTTCGGACCGCAAACAGGTGCAGCGCCTGCGCACCCAGCTCGGCATGGTGTTCCAGAGCTTCAATCTCTGGCAGCACATGACCATTCTCCAGAATGTCATCGAAGTTCCGATCCATGTGCTCGGCAAGTCCAAGGACGAAGCCACCGCCACAGGCGAGGCGTTGCTGCGCCGCGTCGGCCTGTTCGAGAAACGCGATGCCTATCCGGCCTTTCTCTCCGGTGGCCAGCAGCAGCGCGCAGCGATTGCCCGGGCCTTGGCGATCCAACCGCTGGTGATGCTGTTCGACGAGCCGACCTCGGCGCTCGATCCGCAGCTCGTCGGCGAAGTGCTGACGGTCATCGGTGACCTTGCCAGGGAGAAGCGGACGATGGTCCTCGTCACCCACGAGATGAAGTTTGCCCGCAATGTCGCCAACCACATCGTCTTCCTGGCCGACGGCGTCATCGACGAACAGGGATCGCCGGACGAGATTTTTGGCAATCCGAAGTCGGAGCGCCTGAAAAAATTCATCAGCTCCATCCACTAAAGTCAAAAACCACGAAAACAAAAAAGGGAAACAGCATGAAAAAGACGCTCAAAACCATCGCTATGTCGCTCGCGCTCGGCATTGCAGCCGCCGGCGCCGCTTCTGCCGAACCGATCAAGGTCGGTTTCGCCGCCGAGCCCTATCCGCCGTTCACCTCCCCGGATGCCTCGGGCAACTGGGAAGGCTGGGAGGTGGAATTCCAGAAGGCCATCTGTGCAGAAGCCAAGCTGGACTGCGTGATCACGCCCGTCGCCTGGGATGGCATCATTCCCGCATTGACCTCAAAGAAGATCGACATGATCATCGGCTCGATGTCGATCACGGAAGAGCGTCTGAAGACCATCGATTTCTCCGATAAATACTACAACACGCCGGCCGCCGTCATCGGCCCGAAGTCAGAGACTTTCGAACCGACACCGGAAGGCCTGAAAGGCAAGACGATCGGCGTTCAGGTCTCCACCATCCACCAGGAATATGCCAATAAGTATTTCGGCGAGAACGGCGTGACCGTGAAGGAATACCAGACGCAGGACGAGGCCAACAACGATCTGGCTGCCGGCCGCCTCGATGCCGTGCAGGCCGACGTGATCGCGCTCGACGCCTTCCTGAAGACCGACCAGGGCAAGGAATGCTGTGACCTGAAGGGCATGGTCAAGGATGACCCGGCAATCCTCGGGGCCGGCGCCGGCATCGGTCTGCGCAAGGGCGAAGACGAATTGAAGGCCAGCCTGAACGCCGCCATCAAGGCGATCCGCGCCAATGGCACCTACGACACGTTCTCCAAGAAGTACTTCGATTTCAACATCTACGGCGAATGATGGGATGCAATGAGGCGGCCTCAGTCTGCCCCTCATCCGCCCTATCGGGCACCTTCTCCCCGTAAACGGGGAGAAGGACAAGCGGCAAACTCCGTCACCCCCTCTCCCCGCCTGCGGGGAGAGGGCTAGGGTGAGGGGCAGAGGCAAAGATCAAAATTCATGGCCGATCCTGTATCCTTGATAAACTGGAGCCTTCTGGCCCTTGAACCGCCCGGCTGGGGTGGCGTGCTGTTGCACGGCCTGATGAATTCAATCGAGATCGCCATCGGCGGATATACCCTGGGCCTGCTGCTCGGCATCGGCGGCGCATGCGGCAAGCTCTATGGCGGCCCGATCACGCGCGACCTGATGGAATGTTATACGACGATCGTGCGCGCCGTGCCGGAACTGGTTTTGATCTTGCTTCTCTATTATGCGGGCACCGACGCGCTCAACTACGTTCTTGGCCTGGTTGGCATCGGTGAGGTCGATATCAGCGGATTGGTCGCCGGCATCTTCGTCATCGGCGTGGTGCAAGGCGCCTATACGACCGAGGTGCTGCGCGGCGCGATCAAGGCCGTTCCCGCCGGCCAGATCGAGGCGGCGCGCGCCTACGGCATGTCGCCCGCCAAGGTGATGACGCGGGTGACCCTGCCCGCCATGCTGCCCTACGCCATTCCCGGCCTTTCCAATCTCTGGCTGATCGCCACCAAGGACACAGCCCTTCTCGCCGTCGTCGGCTTTTCCGAACTGACGCTCGTCACCCGCCAGGCGGCCGGATCGACCAAGGCCTATCTGCTGTTCTTCTGTGCGGCCGGCGTGCTTTACCTGATGTTGACGCTTGTCTCTGACGTCATCATCAAGATCATCGAACGCCGGGCCCGGCGCGGCTTCGTGGAGCAGTCATGATCGAAACGACGACCACCGACGCCACCACCCATGCCATGGCATTCACGCCGGAAGATCTGCCGACGGCGGAAAGCTTCTTCAAGCCGCACCGCATCGTTCTGCTGGCCATCGCCGCCGGGCTCATCTTCTGCATCGCCTGGTTCATGCGCTGGGACTGGGTACCGCAATATCTGCCGCGGCTCGGCTACGGCATCGTCATCACGCTGGCGATGATGTTCAGCACCGCGATCCTTGGTTTTCTTCTGGCCGTGCCGTTGGGGCTCGTGCAGGTCACCGGTCCCTGGCCGCTGAAGGCGCTGGCAAAAGGCTTCTGCACGGTCATTCGTGGCACGCCGCTCTTGCTGCAACTCTGGCTTATCTATTACGGGCTCGGCTCGCTGTTTCCGCAGTTTCCGGCGATCCGCCATTCCTTCCTCTGGCCCTACCTGCGCGAATCCTGGCCCTATGGCGTCGCCGCGCTGACCATTTCGTTTGCTGCCTATGAGGGCGAAGTGATGCGCGGCGCCTTTGCCGGGGTGCCGGCCGGCGAAATCGAGGCCGCGCGGGCCTATGGCATGAGCCGCTGGACGCTGTTTCGCCGCATCTGGCTGCCGCGCGCCATTCATCGGGCCTTGCCGACGCTCAACGGCGAAACCGTGCTGCAACTGAAGGCGACGCCGCTGGTTGCCACCATCACCGTCATCGACGTCTATGCCGTCATCTCCAAGGTGCGGCAGGATACCTACATCACCTACGAGCCGCTTCTGCTGCTCGCGCTGATCTACATGTGCCTGACAGGAATTCTTGTCTTCGCTTTCCGCTATCTTGAAAATCGTATACCAACCCGCGGTGCCTGATATGACATTGAACGTGAACCTGACCAACTCCATGCCGGAACTGGTCGCTATCCGCCGTGACCTGCATGCCCATCCGGAACTGGGGCTCGAAGAGGTCCGCACCTCGAATTTCGTCGCCACCTGCCTTGAAGGCCTCGGCTATACCGTCACGCGCGGCCTGGCAAAGACCGGCCTCGTCGCCACCTTGAAAAACGGCACCAGCAACCGCTCGATCGGTATCCGCGCCGACATGGACGCGCTGCCGATCTTCGAGGAAACGGGTCTGGACTATGCGTCCAAGACCCCCGGCCTGATGCATGCCTGCGGCCATGACGGCCACACGACGATGCTTCTGGGCGCTGCCCGCGCGCTGGCTGAGCGGAAGAATTTCGATGGCACGGTGCACCTCATCTTCCAGCCGGCGGAAGAGAATTTCGGCGGCGCCAAGATCATGATGGACGAGGGCCTGTTCGACAAATTCCCCTGCGATGCCGTGTTTGCACTCCACAACGAGCCCGGCCTGCCCTTCGGCCAGTTCGCCTTGAGGGAAGGCCCGATCATGGCCGCCGTCGACGAGGCGAAAATCACCGTTCACGGCCTTGGCGGCCACGGCGCCGAACCGCAGGAAACAGCCGACCCGGTCGTCTGCGGCGCCTCGATCGTCATGGCGCTGCAATCGATCGTCTCGCGCAACATCCATCCGATGGACCCGACCGTCGTCACCGTCGGCTCGTTCCATAGCGGCTCGGCCAGCAACATCATTCCCGAACGCGCCGAGATCGTCGTCGGCATCCGTTCGTTCGATCCGAAGGTGCGCGACGAACTGGAACGCCGCATCCGGCTGATCGCCGAAAACCAGGCGGCAAGCTATGGCATGACGGCAACCGTCGATTATCACCGCAGCTATGACGCGACGATCAACCACAAGGCCGAAACCGATTTCGTCCGCGATCTCGCCGTGCGCCTTGCCGGTCCCGGCAAGGTCGTCGATCTCGAACGCCCGTACATGGGCAGCGAGGACTTCGCCTATATGCTGAAAGACAGGCCAGGGACCTATTTCTTCCTCGGCTCCAGCGTGACCGGCAACGAAAAATCGCTCCACCACCCCGGCTACAATTTCAACGACGACCTGCTGCCGGTCGGCGCCGCCTTCTGGACCGAGCTGGCGGAAGCCTATCTTTCCCGGGCGTAACAGTCTCCAAAACGAAAAGGCCGCAGGAAGGGACATTCCTGCGGCAAGTCGGGACAGTTCAGGCAACGTCTATCGCGAAAGCGATCAGTCAATAATCGGGCCTGCACGCGGCGGCAAAGCTTTGACCGGCGGTGCAGCCCATCAGGATCGAAGCCCGACAAAGATACGGTTGTCATCATGCAACAGGACCGTTTGGCAGGTTTCGCTCTTCGATAAACGGACCATAGCCGGCAGGGTTTGCGGGCCGCTTAAGCCAACAGTTAAAATTTTACGGATGTCGCATTTCGGGACGATCCGATTGAAGTCATCCCATAGTTGACGAAACGTCAGGGGGCGTCGACCGGCCGGATGCAACTATGCCGCAGGTGGACGATTGTCGCAGTGTGACATCATGGTTGCAGCGATGTCATTGACCTTTCGCGCCATTGGCTCAGACTATAGCCCAAGGGTTCGGCGCCGCGCTCACCCGCCATGGCCGAGGACAGGCTGCGGCAGGCGGAGAGGCCAAGAGACGGCGATCGGGTCCTCGAAAGGATTGTGCCGTGTTCGAGAGTTTTGACGCGACGTTGCTCGCTCGCATCCAGTTTGCCTTCACCGTATCGTTTCACATCATCTTCCCGGCCTTCTCCATCGGCCTTGCGAGTTTTCTCGCCGTGCTCGAGGCGCTCTGGCTGTGGAAGAAGGATCAGGTCTACATGGACCTGTTCAATTTCTGGAAGACGATCTTCGCCGTTGCCTTCGGCATGGGCGTGGTTTCGGGCATCGTCATGTCCTACCAGTTCGGCACCAACTGGAGCGTCTTTTCCGACAAGGCCGGACCCATCATCGGGCCGCTGATGGGCTATGAGGTCCTGACAGCCTTTTTCCTGGAGGCCGGCTTCCTTGGCGTCATGCTGTTCGGCCTGCACCGCGTCGGCCCGAAGCTGCATTTCCTCGCCACCTTCATGGTCGCTTTCGGCACGCTGATCTCGGCCACCTGGATTCTGGCGGTGAATTCCTGGATGCAGACGCCCGCCGGCTTCGGCATGAACGAGGCGGGGCAATACATTCCGCTCGACTGGTGGAAGGTGGTCTTCAATCCGTCCTTCCCGTACCGGCTCGTCCACATGGTGCTTGCCGCCTATCTCACCACGGCCTTCGTGGTCGGCGCCGTTGGCGCATGGCACCTCCTGAAAAACACTGCACCCCGGCGCTCGCGCACCATGTTCTCGATGGCGATGTGGATGGCGACGATCGTCGCACCGATCCAGATCATGGCCGGCGATTTCCATGGCCTCAACACGCTGGAACACCAGCCGGTCAAGATCATGGCGATGGAAGGCCACTTCGACAGCCATCCGGACGGTGCACCGCTGATCCTGTTCGGCATTCCCAACACGGCGGAAAAGCGCATCGACTATGCGATCGAAGTCCCGAAATTCTCCAGCCTGATCCTCAAGCATGACCTCAACGCGCCGCTTGCAGGCCTCGATACCATTCCCGACAACCTCGAGCCGCCCGTCGCCGTGGTCTTCTGGTCCTTCCGTGTCATGGTCGGCATCGGTTTTGCCATGCTCGGCATCGGCCTGTGGAGCCTGTGGTGCCGGCTCAGGGGCACGCTCGACAGCAATGACTGGCTGCACCGGGCTGCCGTCCTGATGGGGCCCGCCGGTTTCGCCGCCGTGCTCGCCGGCTGGATCACCACCGAGGTCGGCCGCCAGCCCTATACGATCTACGGCGAACTCCTGACCGCCAACTCGATCTCGCCGATCGCCGCCCCGGCCGTCGCCGCCTCGCTGATCGCCTTCATCGTCGTCTACTTTTTCGTCTTCGGCGCCGGTACCTTCTACATCCTGCGGCTGATGAAACGCCTGCCGCGCGATCCGATGCCCGATCTCGGCGACGGACCGATCAGGACCTCGGGCATCATGCCCGGCCCTGCGACCGGACACACTCATGGGAGCGTACATCATGGCCATTGATCTTCCCTTCATCTGGGCCGCCATCATTGCCTTCGCGGTACTCGCCTATGTCATCCTCGACGGTTTCGATCTCGGCATCGGCATCCTCTTCCCGTTCTTTCCGGAAAAACGCGACCGTGACGTGATGATGAATTCCGTCGCACCGGTCTGGGACGGCAACGAGACGTGGCTGGTGCTCGGCGGCGGCGGTCTGCTGGCGGTCTTTCCGCTGGCCTACTCCGTCATTCTGTCTGCCCTCTACGCCCCGATCATCGCCATGGTGCTGGGCCTGGTCTTCCGCGGCGTTGCGTTCGAATACCGCTGGCGCACCAGGCGCGGCGAGTTCCTGTGGAACTGGGCCTTTGCCGGTGGCTCGATGGTCGCGGCATTCGCACAGGGTGTAGCACTCGGCGCCCTCGTCCAGGGCATCCCGGTGGCCAACCGTGCCTATGCCGGGGCATGGTGGGATTGGCTGACACCGTTTTCCATCGCCACCGGCTTTGCCATCCTGATCGGCTATGCACTTCTCGGCTCGACTTGGCTTATCATGAAGACGACTGGCGAACTTGCCGAAAGAGCCCGCGGAATCGCCTTGCGCACCTGCTTTGCCACGATCGCCACCATGGGGATCGTCAGCTTGTGGACCCCGTTCCTCAGGCCGCAATATCTGGAGCGCTGGTTCAGCTGGCCAACCGCCGTCTTCAGCATCATCGTACCGGTTCTGGTGCTCGGCTGCTTTGCGCTGCTGCTGACCGGCATCCGCGGCAAGCGCGATACCCAGCCATTTCTGGCGGCACTCGGCCTGTTCATTCTCGGCTTTGCCGGCATCGGCATCAGCTTCTATCCCTATATGGTGCCGCCAACGGTAACGATCTGGGATGCGGCAGCACCTGATTCGAGCCTTGCCTTCCTGTTGTGGGGGGCGGCCTTCCTCGTGCCGGTCATCCTGATCTACTCCGGCTACGCCTATTGGGTCTTCCGCGGAAAGATGGACCCCGAGGAGGGCTATCACTGATGACGACGGAAAACAGCCTGCCCAAAAAGCTCCTCTGGTTCGCCGGCCTCTGGTTGCTGGGCGTGCTTGCGGTGACGATCGTCGGTTTTGCCATCAAACTGTCGCTGGGCGCTTAGGTTCAGGACTCGCCAATCGGGATCACGGGTGGAAGCGATATCGTTCTTCGGCCACGATGGCGGCATCGTCCGCCTGCAACCAATCACACTCGGCATGATTGCAATAGTTGAAATTATGTGCACCATGGAGGTCTGCGTCGGCGGTCGGCGCATCCCAGGAGAAAAAGCCATGACCCGTACTATTGCGGCTGCGGCACTTGTGTTTGCTGTAGCAACCTCAGCTTTTGCTTTTGATGCAAGCAGCTTTAAGGATTTTTCAAGCGTCGCATCGGCCTCCAGCAGTTGGCAGAACCAGTCCGGCTCGACGATGATCATTCAAATCGACTCGTTCGGAAATGTCTCCGGCCAATATGTAAACAGAGCCAAGGGCACCGGATGCCAGAACTCGCCCTACCCGCTAACAGGAAAGGTAAACGGGAAGTTCATCGCATTTTCGGTCGGATGGAACAATTCGACGGAGAATTGCAATTCTGCAACCGGATGGACCGGCTACGCCCAGATCAATGGCAACAACACTGAGATCGTCACGAGCTGGAGCCTCGCTTACGAAGGCGGGTCCGGCCCGGCCATTGAGCAAGGACAAGATACTTTCCAGTACGTGCCGACGACAGAGAGCAAAAACTTCTTGAAGGAGTAGCCTCCTCTATGCTGCGGCGCAGCCTGGAATTATGAAACAGGTTGGAAGCAAAGCCTCGCTCCAGTTTCCCACGCTACATTTGAAACACATGTCAGTAGGCAATGGCTTCCGCTGAGAGACAGGACCGCACCCTGCTCTGCGCAGAAGGCACTTGCCTGCTGATGTGACCAGCTTCCGAAATCGCCGCTCGCGGTGGCGGCTCGGCGGCGACCGCGACACGCACGAGGCAAGCCATGACCAAACTCTCGATCTGCATCCCCGTGGAAACCGCCGCGCAGGATGCGTTGCCGCTGGTGACGCTGCTTCTGGAGAAGCAGAGCGAAGATTTCGAGATCGTCATCGCAAAACCTGCAGATGTCGCGCTCCCGGGCGCGCTTCTCGCACTTGCTACCGGCGGCACAAACATCGTGATTGCCGATGCAGCCGCAGGGATTACCCGCCAGCATCTATGGCGCCATGCGGCCTTGGCCGCCAAGGGCGACTGGGTGACGCTGGCCAATCCCGCCGACATGATCGAAAGCGATCTTGCAACGATGGTCGCCTTTCTCGAAACCAGTTCGCCTGGTGTCGATGCCCTCGCGTGGAATGCTTTCCAGATCGACCGCCATGCGGAACCCGGCAATGCCAGCTCCGTCGCCATCCCGRCCAGCTACCACATCGAAAAGCTCGACAAGACCGTCATGCTGAAGGCTTTCTTCTATTGGGAGAACAGCCTCAGCAGCCCGAAAATGCCGTTTGGCCTCTATCACGCGGCAATCCGCCGGTCGCTTCTGGATGCGCTGCTGCAATTGCCGGAGCCACAGGACTGGTCGACGCCGGTGCCGCAATATGAATGGGCGGCCAAAGTGCTGTTGTTTGCCAATGAACTGGCCTTCTGCGCCCGGCCGATGTCGGCGATCAACGTTTCGCCATTTGCCGCGCAAGCGCCGCGTCACCCCTGGACCTTCCCGTTCCATTCCGGCATCGGCATTGCTGGGGCGGTGGCAGAGGTGCAGTTTCATGTGCTGCGCGAACTCGATACGCCCTGGTCCGGCGGCGGCGAGGCTTTTGTACGGGCGCTGATGATCGACTGCATGATGGAGACCAACCGCGAGGCCTACAAGAACAAGGGCAACGCCTATTTCACAGCGCTGAAGGCGTTCGAGGGCGGCCGTCTAGCGGCGTTCTTCCGCCCGGAATTCCACGAAGTCCGGCAAAAGGATCAACGGCGCGGCCTGCATGACGGCGCGCTGCTGATCGACCGTTTCGTCGCTGGAGCGCGCGACGCAAAAGAATTCTACACGACGGTCCGGCTGATGCTGGCGCCGGTCGGGCTGATCTGTGGCGGAGCCCTTTACGGCAAGGACACCAAGCCCGCATGAACCAGACCGCGTCGAGAATCTCCTATACCAGGCCCTCGATCACCGAGCTGGAAGTCGCCTATGCCGCCGACGCCGCCGCCAATGGCTGGGGCGAGCGTTGCTACGACTATATCGTCCGGTTCGAGGACGGCTTCCGCCGGCATCTCGGCACCACCCACGCGATTGCCACATCCAGCTGCACCGGCGCCATGCATATGGGGCTTTCGGCGCTTGGCATCGGCCGCGGTGACGAAGTGATCCTGGCCGACACCAACTGGATCGCCACGGCTGCTCCGATCGTTCATCTCGGCGCCACGCCCGTCTTCGTCGATATCCGGCCCGACAGCTGGTGCATCGATCCGGGTGACGTCGAGCGCCATATCACGGAAAAGACCAGGGCGATCATCGCCACGCACATCTATGGCAACCTTTGCGATATGGACCGCCTTCTGGATATCGGCCGCCGCCACGGCATTCCGGTCATCGAAGACGCGGCCGAGGCAATAGGCTCCGAATGGCACGGCCGGCGCGCCGGATCGATGGGCACGTTCGGCACCTTCTCCTTTCACGGCACCAAGACGCTGACGACGGGCGAAGGCGGCATGTTCGTCACTAGCGACGATGCCCTGTTCGAGAAGGTGTTGACGCTCAGCAATCACGGCCGCGCCCGCAACCAGAAAAAACAGTTCTGGCCGGACGATGTCGGCTTCAAGTACAAGATGTCGAACATCCAGGCGGCACTCGGATGTGCCCAGCTTGAACGCATCGGGAGCCTGATCGCCCGCAAGCGTGAGATCCTCGCAAGCTATGCCGAAAGGCTGAAGGCCCATAAGAGCATCAGCCTCAATCCTGAAAACACCGGCACCGTCAACGGCGCCTGGATGCCGACCGCCGTGTTTGACCGCGACACCGGCATCACCCGCGAGATGCTGCAGCAGGCGTTCAGCGCGGCCAACATCGACGCCCGCGTCTTTTTCCATCCCTTGACGAGCCTGCCGATGTTTCCAGAGCGGCGGGAAAACCGGCATGCCTGGGATATACCGGAACGCGCCATCAACCTGCCAAGCTATCATGACATGACGGAGGAGGAGATCGGACGCGTCACCGATGTCGTCGTCAGCCTGATCGACAGCCGGACAGCCGGCGAACCGCCCTTGGCGAAATCCGCTTGAAAAACTGGCACATCTTTCGCCGCCGACCACACGGCTTAAGACAGCCGTCTTGAATGACAAAGGCACCACATCCCATGACAACTAAAGATGATCGCCAGGAGTTTGAAGCGCACAGGCAGGAGATGTGCCTGGCGCTGGGCAAGGACACCCAGGTTTTCAAGCAGTCCATCGACACGATGCTGGCGCTCGACGCTTACGACTACTCCTACCTCTGGAGCTGGATGGGCGTTCCGATCATCCAGCTGCCGGCCGATATCATGGCGACGCAGGAGATCATCTGGAACACCAGGCCCGATATCATCATCGAAACCGGGGTCGCGCGTGGCGGCTCGATGATCTTCATGGCCTCGCTGCTGGCGATGACCGGCAACGACAAGGGCAAGGTGATCGGCGTCGATATCGACATCCGCGCCCATAACCGCGAAGCGATCGAGACCCATCCGATGGCAAGCCGCATCGCCCTCATCGAAGGCGGCTCCGTCGATGACAGTACCTTGCAGGCCGTGCGCGATCTCATTCCGGAAGGCGCAAGGGTCATGGTCGTTCTCGATAGCGACCATTCCTACGGCCACGTGCTGGCTGAGTGCCGCGCCTATGGTTCTCTGGTGACGCCGGGCTGCTACCTCGTCGTGGCCGACACGGCGGCGGGTCATTTGACCGAGGACCAGGCACCGAAGAAACGCTCGAAATCCTGGTTCAGAGGCAACGATCCTTTGACCGCGGTCAACGACTATCTCAAGGAGACCGATCGTTTCCAGGTCGATCCGGTAATCAACGGCAAGCTCGTGCTGGCTTCGTCTCCGGGCGGATACTGCATCCGCCTGCCCGACGCGGCCTGACACGCAGTCAATTTCTGTCTAGAGGCCCGTGTTTCGCTGAAGCGAGACGCGGGCCTCGACGGGTGCCGCAGTCAGACCGCCAGCGTGATCTTGTCGATCCGGCCGCCGATCTGCGCGCCGAGGTAGAGGTTTTCATAGCATTTGGCCGGAAACCCGGCTTCCTTCATGTGGAAGGCGGTCTCGTCGATGTCGTAGCCGACCCGGCGCAATTCGATGCGGCCATCCTCGAACGTGGCAAACGCCGCGCGCGGATCGCCATCGCGCGGCTGGCCGACGGCACCGGGATTGCAAAAAGTCCTGCCTTTCACGTCAAGCAGGACCTGCACATGCGTATGCCCGGCAAAGAATGTCTCGGCCTCCGCGGGAATATCCGTCTGTGCAATCGTGTAGAGATACTGATCGACCGGATCCTGCCAGCCGCCATGGATGAAATAGGTCGAACCGTCGATGATATAGGAATGCGATTGGGCGAGCCAGGCGACCTGCTGCGGCGAGATGATGCCGCGCTGGTACTCGGTAATGTCCGACACCAGCTTCGATCGCGGGCACCCCTCGCCACTGACGATGTAGTGGTCATGGTTGCCGAGGATATTGACGATGCCCCGGTCGCGCAACAGGTCGATGCACTCGCCCGGTTGCGCGTAATAGCCAACGACGTCACCGAGCGAGATGACCGTTTCGCAGCCGAGCGCATCGATCTTTTCGAGCACTGCCTTCAGTGCCGGGAGGTTACCGTGAACGTCCGAAATGATCGCGATCATGTCACCACAAGGTCTTCGTAATAGCGCCAGCCGCGTCCGGGGCGGATTTCGGGCACAAGCGGCTTCTTGCCCCTGAGATAATATTCGACAGCCATGGCTGCCTCGTTGTAGCCGAACGCGGCGCGCAGCGACGTGCTGCTGGAAAAGCGCGGGTTGATTTCCAAAAGATAAGGCGTCCCGCCGTCCATGCGGAACTGGTAGTTCGTCGGCCCGACCGGCTTGAAGATCGCCGCCAGCCGGGTCACGGCATCGGCCAGGACAGGGTGCTCGACGACCTCGGCATATTGCGTATTGCCGGCGACCGATAGTTTTCGCCGAAAGATGATCGGCGGCAATGCCGCGCCGTCGCCAAGCCCGAAGGCGCCAATGGTGAATTCCTGCTCGTCGTTGCCGATGAATTTCTGGATCAGGAACTCGTCTCTGCTCCTGCGGCTCCAATAGTTGAAATCGTCCTCGTCCCGCAGCACGGCGATGCCACGCGAGCCGTTGCCCTGTCGGGGTTTCAGGAGCAGCGGCAGGCCGAGCTCCCGGACGCAGTCCGTCCAGCCTGCGCCCAGGCGTGCCGGAATGGCCGGCAATCCCAGCCGTTCCAGTTCAAGGCCGAAGTCCCATTTGTCCTGCGCCAGCTCGATGACCCTGGGATCGTTGAGCACAATACGCGCATCCAGATCAGCAAAGGCCGCCCGGTTACGGCTGAAGAACAGGACGTCGAGTTCGAGTCCCGGCAGGACGAGATCGACGGCCTGATCGACCAGCAGGTCTTTCCAGAAGCCGAGATATGCATCCGAGCTCTCGTCAAATGCGGGCTTGGCAAAGAACGCATCACACCAGTAAGGCCCGATGCCATGCGGATCGCGATCCACGCCGATGACCCGCACCGACAGCCCCGACAAACGCAGCGACCGGATGATCCCCTGCCCGATCAGCGCGCCAACCGCCGTTACGACAACGGTGATTGGCTTGGTTGAATGTTCCGGTTTCGTGGCCGTCATGTAATGTCCATCGGCCCGAAGGCCTTGGCTGTGCCGGCATCCCTGATCATGCGGATACCCTGGTGCATGCCGATCGCAGGCCCTGAAGTCAGCTGCGCRAAGGCTTCGGAACCTTCGGGAAAATGGATCGGCCGGAAAGGCGGTTTTTCCGGTGCTCTGACGATCTTGCCGCCTTTTCCGAAGACCTCGTAGGCGATGGTCGCGATCTCATCGACAGTCAGCGACAAGGGATGCACGGCATTGACAATTCCCGTCATGCCGCGTGTTGCGGCCTGGATCATCAAATCGGCCGCGTCTCTGACATGCAGGAAGTTGCGGACGCCGTCAGATCGCGGCAAGCGCATGTCCAGACCTTGCGATGCGTAGGCGATGATGCGTCCGAACCAGGGTTGATGTGCGCAGCAACGGCCGGCGGTATCATAGAATTGCGCAAAGCGAAGACTGCAGAAAAGCTTGCCCTGCTTTTCCAAAGCCCAGCTCATGACCTGTTCTGCAATTGCCTTTGTCAGCCCATAGGATGTGAAATTGCCGGCACCCAGCGTCTGATCGGAAAATATCGATCCGGCATAGATCAGTGTTTTCGCGCCAAGTTCCTGCACCAAGCCGGCAATCGGCAGGGCACTTGCCGCATTCGCCGAAAAATTCTCGCCAACACCATCATCGTCATCGCCGGCAAAACTCGCAGCGCAGTGAAAGATCACATCGGCATGAAGGCCGTTCTGTATCTTTGCCGGCTCGCCGCGAAGATCGAAGTGGATATCATCCACTGCCGACCGCCCGATCGTTATCGTGGCAATATCCTGTGCATGCAGCCGTTCAATCAGCTGGCTGCCGAGCATGGACCGTGCGCCGATGATGGCGGCAGTCCTCATTGCACGGTGGCTTCCATCAGCAACCCGACGCAAAGATCGGGGAAATCGATCCCGACGCGCAACATCGCCTCAAGATTCTCCTGGAAATCCGGGAGCGTCTTCAAGACGCCGAGCGGCAGCGGCTTCAGGTAGATGCCTTCTTCAAGGCTGACCTGGTAGCCATGGCTCTGAATTTCCTGCTTCAGTGTATCGCGGCAATATTGGCGCTTGTGGCCGAGGGCGTGATCGTTGGCATTGAGGCTGTAGATATCGTCGATCTTGCCGAGTTCGACACCGAGCCGCCGGTTCATCGACTTGGCGTTGGGAACCGCAACGAAGATGCGGCCGCCCGGCTTCAGGAACGTCTTGAAGCGGTCGAGCAGCATGCCCGGATCATCGACATGCTCCAGAATGAAGCCCATGACGATGACGTCGAAGCGCTCGTCCGTGTCAAAATTCTCGAAATAGGAGAACACGACTTCGCCGGCGAAATCCGGGCTTCTTTCCTTGAAGAGATCGATGACCAGCTGTGAGCCCTCGACGATCACATGACGGTCGCAGGCCGCGTTGAACAGACCTGGCGTATACCCGTGGCCGATACCAAGCTCGAGGATCGAACCGACCGAGCCGAACCGGCGGATGATGCGCTCCGGATACCAGTTGAGAATGAGATCGTTCTCGATTGCCGTCGCGGCATTCGGAAGATACTCGGATGTGACTGCATCGAGATTTTCTGTCGTCATTGCGTGAATTCCTTCCAACCGATCGTTCCCGAATGAATCAACCCGGCGCCATCCGCACCGCAATTGGCGATCAGGTCCAATGCGGTCACATAAGGGGTAAAGTCGCCGTGCAATTGTGGATAGGGCGTGCGCTCGTAGCGCATGTATTCGACGGAGATGCCCTTCTCCTCGAACAGCCCATGGTTCAGATAGTTTCTAGCGCCGTGCCCGGTGATATAGACCGTTCCCTCAAGATGCTCGACGATGTCGCACACCCGCTCACTGCTTGCGCCGGCAACCGGCAGCGTCTGCGATGAGAGAAACTGCGGCCGCTCGAGGCCGAAGTAAGAAGCGAGTTCCAGCATGGACTGGCGTGAAACAT
Organism: Pararhizobium sp. P1_E7; assembly: GCF_056405855.1. Taxonomy (NCBI): domain Bacteria; kingdom Pseudomonadati; phylum Pseudomonadota; class Alphaproteobacteria; order Hyphomicrobiales; family Rhizobiaceae; genus Pararhizobium; species Pararhizobium sp. P1_E7. The sequence continues at coordinate 65,678 of NZ_JBFUBH010000010.1, forward strand.
CGGCGACCGTCGATGCTTTCTGCGCGAAAACGCGGTCCACCAAACCGAGCATCTCGTCGCGAAACGGTGCCTTCAGATAGGCCTGACGCAGAATCTCGCGATGTTTGCTCCGCCAATCGGTGCGGTCGTCGAGCATCACCTCGTCGATCCGCTGGCCAAGATGATAGTCGCGCAACGGCAGCGTCATCCAGCTGACGCCGTTGATCCCCTTCACCTGGACGCGGTTGCTGAAACTGCCCTTGGAATATTGCACGTCGTCATAATGAACGAAGACATCCGCCAGACGGATCTGCTCCAGCAGACCCACCCAGGGAAAGTACATCGATTGTGAAATAACGATATTCCGGCTCATGATCCGTTCAAGCATTGCCCGGCTTGCCGGGAGGCTGCCACCATGGCAGCGCACCCAGACAATTCGACAGGGGGAAACTATCGCCAAAGCCTTTCGCGAGGCTGGCTGCCGGCCTTTCCGGTCAGCCGTCGATCCAGACGAGATCGAGACCCGGCCGGTGCAAGGCCGCCTGACCGGCGATGGCGGCGCGCGCCTTCAGCGGATTGAGACCGACAAAGACGACATCGACGTCATCATCGAGTTTCGATGGCGGCAGGACGGGCCGGTTGAAATGAACGGAACCCTGCAGCTTCGGATTCTGGTCGAGGAAGACACGGAAATCGACATCCGCCTCGATCCGGCTGCAGATCCAGCTGCCATAGAAGCCGGAGCCGTAGACTGCCGCGCGCTTGCCGGAAAACCGCTTGGCCGCGTCATCGAGGCGGATGGTGGCTTTTTTCCAGAAAGCGCAGATTTCCCTGGCTTTCCTTGCGGCATCTGCGGCTGCCTGCTGGTCAGAAACGCTCGCCACCGGTTGTTCGCAAGAGACTGCCACGATGAAGAAGGCGCCTGGAAAGGCTGCACTGTCCACCGTTTCCAGCGCGAAACCGGACAGTGCCAGCGCCCGCTTCAAAGACGCAGTGCTGAAATGGTTGAGATGGTCGGCAACCGTCATGTCGCCGGGATTGGCCGCCACGTCGGGCATCGACAGGAGTAGCCGGCCGCCGGGAGCAAGCAGCTCGCGCAAGGCTTTCAGGAAGGAAACAGGTTCGGCCACATGCTCGATGACGAAATGGCTGATAATCGCCTGGAACCGGCCGGCCCAAGCAGCCGGCACACGATAGCTCGCCTGATCCTCAGGCTTTACCCAGCCGTTCCAAGCCGGCGCGTAGTCGCGGCTGACATCGAATACATGCGGATGAAGATCGGCACGCGCCGCGCACATCTTGCGCAGCGTGTCCGCCTTGCCGGCACCATAATCGAGGATGGATGCGCCCTGCGGCAGATCCAGAAGTCGCAGGCCGATCGCGGCCTGATGGTCGGTCCGGAAGATCGGCGTACCATCCGCAGCCACGGCGAAAATCTGATCGTGATCGTCCGATTCCAGCGAAATCCGGTAGGTTGTATCGTAAAAGCTCTCGATATCCGGCAGGTCGGCGGATTGCGCGTGACCGCATTCGTCGCAGACATAGGCCAGCGTCGGGATGTCGATGAAGGCCATCATCGACGTCAGGGCGGGCGCCGAGGCCTCGTAGGAGGCCTCGGCAATGTGCGATCCGCAGACCCGGCATGCGGTCATACTGCTTTCTCCCCATCCGCCACCAGTTCCGGCAGGACTTTCGAGAAATCCACGCCGGCGGCAAACGAGCCGCACCAGCCAATGCGGGTGCCGAGCGGATCGGCGAAATTGAAGTAGCGGAACTGGATGCTCCAGCGCGGCATGGCGGATACATTGTGCCCGCCCTGGTGCATGGTCAGGAAGTCCATCAGGATCAGGTCGCCCGGCTGGGTCAGCGGCGCGACCGTCTCATATTTCGCCAGGCGTTCCTCTGCACCGTCCATGTACAGCGCGTAGGCGCCGCTTTTGCCCAGGCCCGCATCGTCGCGGTAGACCGGGATCAGGCCTTCGGCATGCGAGCCTTCGGCAATCTGAACCGGTCCCATATCCGGTGTCACCGGCAGAAGCGGCGTCCAGAACACGATGCCGTCAAGGCTGCGAAGCTGGCCGGGGAATTCCTGGTGCCACTGTGCCCGAAATTTTTCCTCGCCCGGGTTGTCGATACGGATGCCATAGCCGCCAGCCGCAATGCCCGGAACGGAGCCCGGATGCAGATGCTGGAATACGGTCTGGTTCACGGTCTTGGTGACGAGCTGCATGAACGCGGGGATTTGCTTGACGGCGTCATAGACCTCCCCGCCCCAAGCGCGGTTTTTGGCGATCAGCGCCGGATAGGCCTTGGTCATCGCGTTCCAGGACGTGTCCGTCGGCGCATCGACGCTGTATTTGCGGCAGAGCAGTTCCAGGATGACGCGGATGCCTTCCTGGATCGGGGCCACGTCGCGCTGCGCGTCGTAGAACTGCGGCAGCATCGTATAGCCCTTGGTGGCGAAATCTTCCTTGGCCGAAGCGGGAATGAGGACTTCATTCTGAAGCATGCTTTGCATCCCTTTGATGTCAAAATACCCGCGAACCCATTGGCGCGGGGCAGAGGCAACGGCGCAAGTGAAACCTCAGGCCGCCTTGAAATGCGCTTGAGATTTCAGATCCAGCGCCTCTTGAGGCGAAAGCATCTGATCGACCAGATGGTAGAGCTCTGCCGGTGTCTGTACGCCGCCAATATTCTCGTCGAGATAGAGATGGTTGTTGGAAATCCCTGTGAAGAGGGCTGCATCGGCTATCTCGACATAGTCGGCTGGCTGGAAATGCTTCAGATATTTGCCGCCCTTCCATTTGCCAAAGGCGGCGCGGTAGCCGGCAACAGTCTTGTCGTAGTCCGCCCTTCCGACCATCTTGCTGCAGCTGAGGCCGCTTGCCTTGGCGAAATTGACCTCCCAGCCCGTCATCGGGCTGTAGCCGTATTGCGTCAGAAACCAGCGTTGCGTCTGGGCGATACAGGCCGCAAGACCGAGCATCGATGGAAATGGAAAATCCTTCATGTGCGGGTCTTCGTCGATATTGCGCCCCACTTCCTTCATGAAGGCCGCGTGCTGCTCCTTGGCCTTGTCGATCTGGTTCAGTCTCGCGGAGTTGCTCTCCGCGCAGGAACCGAGAACCGAAAAGGGCCGCTCCGCGTAAAACACATGCTCGGCAGTGACGAGAACCTTGCAGACATTCTCGAAATCGACGACCGGGTATTCGCAGTATTTTCCGCCGAACTTCGCCTTGATCTTGTCCATCACCCGTTTCGAGACGGCGCTGTGATAGAACCCGAACGCCATGTTGGGCGTGGCTTTGTTTCCCTTCCAGGAAAAGAACTCCTGATAGAGCGGGGCCCGCGGAAGCCTGTGGACGATTGTCGAGAGCGGTGCAGCGACGTTGCAACGGGTCGGACGATTGCCCGGCCAATTATAGGTCAGGCGGCTCCAGGCGAAGACATCGACGCTGGAATACTCGGCCTGTGTCCGCGCAATCAGGCTGGCGACATCGGCGTCCACATAGTCGTCATCGCCGATCATGCAGATGAATTCGCCGGTGGCGGCCTCGACGCAACGGTCCCAATTTTCGACCATGGACAGGACCCGGTCCACCGATGGCAGGTATTTCACCCGCGGATCGGCAAGAAGGTCCTCCATAAAGCCGTTCATGATCAAGGCGTCATCGGAGTTATCGGCAAAAACATACTCGACATCCGTTCGCAGGTTTATCAGCTGGCTTCTGATCGTTTCCTGGAAATACCGCTGGCGGTTACGCGATGGCACACAAATCGTCAGTTTCGGCTGGGCGAACATGAAATTTCTCCGTTTGCCGCAGACTAGCGGCGAAGGCTTTTGCGAAGCTTGCCCGCGACCCTTTGGCCAAAGGGCGGGTTTTCGGCTTTTCAGGAGACGGACGGCTTGATAAGCAGCGTCGCAAGCGGTCTTGCGATTGAGGCAAAGCCGCGATGAAGACATTCGGAGACCCGCGATGCAGAAACGTCCGGCAGACTGCGCCTCGATGGCAGAGATCCGCGTCGAGATCGACCGGATCGACCGGGCCCTGATCGCTCTTTTCCAGGAGCGCTGGGGCTATATCGGCCGCGCTGCGGAGATCAAGAAGCCGGCCGGGCTCAAGGCCGACATTCCCGCCCGCGTCGATGAGGTCCGGTTGAACGCCCGCCGGAACGCCGAGATGGCGGGGCTTGATCCGGACTTCTACGAGGACATCTGGGCACGCCTGATCCAGCATTCGATCGAGCATGAGTTGAACATTCTCGGTGAAAGCGGGAAGTAGCCGGAAACCGTAGTTCAGCCGATCTTGTTGGCCGTGCCGGTCTTCTTACCCGGAGCCTCGATCGTTGCCTCGGGCAGAGCGGTGAGAGTGTCGTCCGCTACGGATGCACCGTCAGCGCCGGCACCGCCGTCACGAACTTGCCACCCCAATCGCTGATATACGAAAGCTGCTGTCTGATTTCGGCCTGAAGGTTCCATGGCAGTATCACCACTCTTTCCGGTTTTTCGGCTTTGAGAAATTCTTCCGTGACAACCGGGATACGGCTGCCGGGGAGCAGCAGGCCCTGCTTGGCCGGGTTTTTGTCGACGACGAACGGCAGGAGGTCAGGTTTGACGCCGGAGAAGTTGATCAGCGTATTGCCCTTGGCTGCGGCGCCATAGGCTGCGACTTTCAAACCTTGCCGCCTGCTCTCGATCAGGAATGTCAGGAAGCCATCGCGCACGGTTTGCGCTGCCTCCTGGAAGCCTGTGTAGAAGGCATCGTCCCGCATGCCGGCAGCGTGCTCTTCGGCCAGTGTCGCTGCCACGGCCGCGGCGACCGGATGTTTTCCGGTCTCGCTGCGCTGCGCGAGCACACGCAGGCTGCCGCCATGCCATGGGGTCGTCTCGACGTCGAAGACGGATAGTCCATTGGCTTCAAAGACGCGGCTGACGGATGTCAGCGACAGGTAGGAATAATGTTCGTGATAGGCGGTGTCGAACTGCGCCTCGCGCACCATGTTGAGCAGGTGGGGAAACTCGAACGTCGCAACGCCGTCTGCCTTCAAGAGCCGCGTAAAACCCGCAACGAAATCGTTGATGTCGGGAACATGGGCCAGCACATTGTTGGCGACTGTCAGATCGGCGGAACGGCCTTCTGCCGCCAGCTTTGCGCCAAGTTCCGCGCCAAAGAATTCCTCTGTGATCTCGATGCCCTTGGCGCGCGCCGCCGCCGCCGTGCTCGCCGTCGGCTCGATGCCGAGGCAGCCGATGCCGCGCGCCTTCGCATATTGCAGCAGATAGCCGTCATTGGCGGCAACTTCGACAATATGGGAGGCTTCGGTCAGGCCGAAACGGGCCTGCATATCGGTGACATAGCGCTTGGCGTGATCGAGCCAGGAGGTCGAAAACGAGCTGAAATAGGCATAGCTTGAGGAAAAAAACGTCTCGCGGTCGGCAAAATCCTCGGTCTGCACCAGCCGGCATTGCCGGCAGCAGCGGATCACCAGCGGATACCAGAGTTCCGGCATGTGCCGCTCGCCGGCACTGACATAGGAATTGGAGGGCGGCGCCGTCCCCAGATCGAGGAAGGGCACCATATGTGTCGATCCGCAGTGACGGCATTTCATGCGGCTACTCCACGATAGTCCGGCGACAGCAAAGGATGCGCCGCATCGCGCGGTGACAGGTTGACGACCGGCAGCGGCCAGTCGATGCCGAGCGCCGGATCTTCAGGGTTGAGACCGCCCTCGAAAGAAGCCGCATAGGGCTCTGAATGCGCATAGATCATCCGCACGTCATCGGTCAGTGCCTGGAATCCATGCGCGAAACCCTTGGGAATCAAAAGCGAGCAGGCGTTATCTTCCGACAGCTCGACGGCGAAATGCTGAAGAAACGTCGGCGACTGCGCACGGATATCGACGGCGATGTCGAGGATCCGGCCACGGGTGCAGGTGACGAGTTTGATCTCGGCATGGGGTGGACGCTGGAAATGCATGCCACGCACCGTGCCCTTGTGGCGCGTCCCGGTTTCGTTGAGCTGAGCCACATGTCCCTGCCAGCCGAAGGCCGCGAGGTCTTCCTGGCAGAACAGCCGCGACAGGAAGCCCCGATCGTCCGGCATCGTTTTGCGGCGGATGACGCAAAGCCCCTGGAGTGGCGTCGCGTGCGCCGTGAACCGCGCACTCATCCGGCCGCCCGCAAAGGTTCGTCGCTGGTGGCAAGACCGGCAAAATCGCGGATATCGCCTAGGCACAGGTCAAGTGCCGCCTGTCCCTGCCCTTGCGCTCTATACCACTCCATCGTCCGCCTGACGGTTTCCGCCAGACGCCAGCGCGGCTGGTAGCCGAGGTCGGCGCGCGCCTTGGCACTGTCGAGCACCAGATAGCCCGCTTCGTGCGGCCCGTCCGTGCCATCGCCCAGAACCATCGCGCCGCCGCCAAAGTGCCGCTCAGCCATTTTCAGGACGGCGCCGACAGACGCGGCTTCGCCGTGATCCGGACCGAAATTGTAGCTCTCGATCCCGTCCGGCGTCTGCCACAAACGCTGCGCCAGCCCCATGTAGCCGCCGAGCGGCTCGAGCACATGCTGCCAGGGACGCACGGCACGCGGACGGCGCACCTGCAATGTCTCGCCGCCCTGCCAGGCCCGCACCGCATCCGGGATCAGCCGGTCCTCCGCCCAGTCGCCGCCGCCGATGACGTTGCCGGCACGCGCCGTGGCAAGACCGACCTTGCGGGCTGCAAAGAACGAGGCGCGATAGCTCGCCGCGACGATCTCCACTGCTGCCTTGCTGGCGCTGTAGGGATCATGGCCGCCGAGCGGATCGCTCTCCATGAAGGCAAGGCCTGTCTCGGCGTTATGGTACACCTTGTCCGTCGTCACCACGACGATCGAACGCACATCTTCCGACAGCCGCAGGGCGTCGAGCAGATTGGCGGTGCCGATGACGTTGATGTCGTAAGTCTCGGCCGGATTGCGATAGCCGGCGCGCACGAGAGCTTGTGCTGCCAGATGAAACACGACCTGCGGCCTGGTTTTCAGCACATGATGCGTCACTGCGTCACGGTCGCGGATGTCGATGATACCCGGCCCCTCCATGCCGCCGCCGAGCAGCAGGTGCAGCGCAGGCTCCGTCTGCGGCGCCAGCGACAGGCCGGAGACGTCGGCTCCGAGTTCGCGCAGCCACAGGGCCAGCCAACTGCCTTTGAAGCCGGTATGGCCTGTGACCAGGACACGTTTTCCGCGCCAGAAATCGTTCGTCATCGTCATCACCAGCTCTTCCATGGGGGCGCGCCGCTCTGCCACAGGCTTTCAAGATGATTCTTGTCGCGCAGCGTATCCATCGGCTGCCAGAAGCCGTCATGGAAATACGCCTGCAACTCGCCTTCGCTGGCCAGTCCCATCAACGGTTCCCCTTCCCAACTTGAATGATCTGCCTCGATCCGGTCGATGACGCGGGGTGAAAGCACGAAGAAGCCGCCGTTGATGAAGCCGCCTTCGCCTTCGGGTTTTTCAATGAAGCCTTGAACCTCGGTGCCTTCCAGCTGCAACGCGCCATAGCGTGCCGGCGGCCGCACGGCCGTCACCGTCGCCTGCTTGCCGTGGCTCTTGTGGAAGGCAATGGTCTTGCCGATATCGACATTGCTGACGCCGTCGCCATAGGTGAAGCAGAACGCCTCCTCATCCTTGAGGTAGGACGCGACCCGCTTCAGACGGCCGCCGGTCATCGAGCTTTCGCCCGTATCGACCAGCGTGACACGCCAGTTCTCGGCGCTCTGACGGTGAAATTCGATCGAGTTCTGCGACAGGTCGAAGGTGATGTCCGACATATGCAGGCCGTAATTGGCGAAGTATTCCTTGATCATGTAGCCTTTGAAGCCACAGCAGACGATGAAGTCGCGCACGCCATGGGCGTAATAGAGCTTCATGATATGCCACAGGATCGGCCGGCCGCCGATCTCGATCATCGGCTTGGGTCGAAGATGCGTTTCTTCGGCGATGCGCGACCCGAGGCCGCCGGCAAGAATGACAGCTTTCATCCGCCCCTCCCGTTAGATGCAAAGACGATCGCAGGCAGCACCGGCGATGGCTTGGCGAGAGGGACGAAAATTGCGATTGCCCAGCGATTGTGCAGAATCGGGATCACGCGCCATCGTCGACTGCAGGGCCAGAAGCCTTGCGGTCATACGGTTTTTAAGGCGCGAAAACTCCATCATGCTCAGGGTCCTGTCAGTCTATTCTGACAACGACCCTAGAAGGTGAAACTGTCGTCAAACTGGAGAGGCAGCGCGAGCAAAGCCGGCTGCCTCTTCCACATCAGACCGAGTGGCGCAAAACACCCCGGATATCAGCAGGATACCAGCCTGATATCAAAAAGAATTCTTGCGCATCAGATGCAATTCCCAATCCAGCGCGCTGCGGATGATGCCGTTCAAATCATCATATTGCGGCACCCAGCCAAGCTCCCGCTTGGCCAGCGCCGGGTTGGCGACGATCATCGCCGGATCGCCGGCGCGACGCTCCGAGAACGTCACTGGGAAGTCCTCGCCATGCACCTTGCGCACGGCGTCGAGCACTTCGAGCACGGAGAAGCCGTGGCCATAGCCGCAATTGGCCGCCAGCGAGCCGCCGCCGGCGCGCATGCGCTGCAAGGCCTTCAGATGCGCCTGAACCAGATCCCACACATGGATATAGTCGCGCACGCAGGTTCCGTCCGGGGTCGGATAGTCGGTGCCGAAGACGCTCATCGACTGGCGCTTGCCAAGTGCTGTGGCGCAGGCAACCTTGATCAGATGGGTGGCAAGTGCGGAGGATTGGCCGCTGCGCCCCTTCGGATCGGCACCGGCGACATTGAAATAGCGCAGCGCCGTATAGGTAAAGGCATGCGCATTGGCCGTATCGCGCAGCATGATCTCGGTCATCAGTTTCGACGAACCGTAAGGCGATTCCGGCTTGAGGTTGACGCTCTCCGTCACCGGCTCCAGTACGTCCGGGGTGCCGTAGACCGCGGCCGTCGAGGAGAACACGAAATACGGGATGCCGGCTTCGACGGCGCTGGCAATCAGGCTGCGCGATTTGACCGTGTTGTTCTCGTAGTAGCCGAGCGGATCGGCGACCGATTCCGGTACGACGATCGAGCCGGCGAAATGGATGATGGAATCGATGCTGTTATCGGCGAAAATCTGCCGCATCAGGCCGCTATCGGCGATATCGCCTTCATAGAAACGCGCCTCGGGAGCGATGGCCCACCGAAAGCCGGTCGACAGGCGATCGATGACGACGACCTGTTCGCCGGCATCGAGCAGTGCCCAGACCATGTGACTACCGATATAACCGCCGCCACCCGTTACCAAAACCGCCATTGCCTGCTCCTGCGCTGTTCAAAGTGAGCGGGATAAAACCCGTTCGGCGCGCCTTTCACAAGTCTTTTGTGCGGTGCCGCATGGGCAAAATCGGTTCAAAGGGCAGCGATATAGCCCGCCAGCCGCTCGGCTGCGGTGGCGATCTGGCCGGGATCGCGCAGGAAACAGGCGCGCATGAACAGCGAGCCGCCCTCGCCGAACGCAGTGCCGGGCGCCAGGCCAACGCCGGTCTTGTCGACGATATCGAGGGCCGCGCGCCGGGCGTCGGTGACGCCATCGATCTTCAAGAAGGCATAGATCGCGCCGTCCGGCTTGAGCGTCTGCACCCGGTTTGTGGCGATCAGCGCATCGCAAAGCAGATCGCGTGACCGGGCCGCCTTGGCAACGTTTTCCACAACGAACCCATCGCCCTGGTCAAGCGCCACCACGGCACCCGCCTGGATGAACTGCGCCACGCCCGATGTCGAGTACTGGATCAGGTTTTCCAGCACCTGGCCGATTGCCGGCGGCGCCACGATCCAGCCGGCCCGCCAGCCGGTCATCGACCAGTTCTTCGAGAAGGAATTGACGAACAGGATGCGCTCGTCCTCCTCCATCACGTCTAGGAATGAGGGCGCGCGCGCGCCGTTGTAAGAATAGAGTGCATAAATCTCGTCGGCCATGATCCACAGGCCGTATTTGCGCGCCAGCGCCAGAATGGCTTTCAGGTCGTCATGCGTCGCCGTCCAGCCGGTGGGATTGGAAGGCGTATTGACGAACAGCGCTCGCGTCTTTTTCGTGATCGCAGCTTCCAGCCTGTCGATGTCGAGCTGCCATTTGCCATCCTCGAAGCTGAGCGGCACGGCGACCGGGCGGGCGCCGGAAAGCTCGGCGCTGGCGGCAAAGTTCGGCCAGGCCGGCGTCAGAAACACCATTTCGTCGCCCGGCGATGTCACCGCCTCGATGGCAAGCTTGATCGCCTGCATGCCGGAGCCGGTCACATAGAAATTGTCCGATGACAGCGTCTTGCCGAAATGGCGCTGGTAGTAGCGCGACAGCGCTTCGCGCAATGGCGGGATGCCGCGCTGCCAGGTGTAGAAGGTCTCTCCGGCTGCCAGCGAATCCTGTGCCGCCTGCGAGATGAAATCCGGTGTCGGCAGGTCGCCTTCACCGACCCAGAGCGGAATGAGCCCCTCGCGCCCACGTGCATAATTGACCAGTTCGACGATGCCGCTTTCGGGCGCAGAAAGCGATCGGGGGCTGAGGCTGGCAAGAATGGTCATCGGCGGGCTCCTCGCGCCTACCCCCGAAAATCCGAATCGATTTCCGGATAAGGAGTATGCGCAGCTTAAAAATGCGAGAGCGACCTTTGCGCGCCCAGTTGGGCGCGCGGCGCTCTCGTTGCCTGCCGCTTCTAGCTGTTTTTCAGATCACGATCACGCGATATTCGGTGACGGATTTATCGATTCTGGTGATGTATCGGCATCCGCCGCACGACCGTAAAACGCGCCTTATACCCTCTGCGTTTTCAACAGGTCGCGGATTTCGGTCAGAAGCTGGACGTCTGCCGGTGGCGGCGCTGCCGGCTCTTCGCTCTTCTGCTTCTCCAGCGAGGCGCGCATCCTGTTGACCGCCTTGACCAGCAGGAAAATGATCCAGGCGAGGATGAGGAAGTTGATCACCACGGTGAGGAAGTTACCATAGGCAAAGACAGCGCCCTGCTCGCGTGCCGCGGCAAGCGACGTCGCCGTCACGTTGCTGGAAAGCGGAAAGAAAAAGTTGGAGAAATCGAGGCCGCCGGTGACCGCGCCGACGACCGGCATGATGATGTCGTTGACCAGCGAATTGACGATCAGCGTGAACGCGCCGCCGATGATGATACCGACCGCAAGGTCCATGACATTGCCACGGGCAATAAACGCCTTGAATTCATTTATCATTATTCTCTCCTTGTCTCTAACCTAAAACCAGCGGTGCCTGCCTGTTCCTACGCAGCCGGGTGTGCGGTGGATGCTAGCCGAAATCGAAATCATGTAAATCGCGCAATCAAAAATAGCGCGGCATCCCCCTATCACGATTCAACAGAGAAACAGTTGTCGTTTCTTTGACTTAAGGCTTAGTCACGGCCGATTTTCTTCCCGGGCGTCTTGTCCTATGCTGCCCGGGAGGACAAGGAGGAGACATGCTCTCGGGCTCGATCATTTTCGCGGCCGCCTTCGCCTATCTGTTGCTGCTGTTTGCGGTGGCAAGCTATGGCGATCGCAAGGCGCGCAAGACCGCCCCTGCCGGCAAGGGCAGGCCGCTGGTCTATGCCTTGAGCCTGGCGATCTACTGCACCTCCTGGACCTATTTCGGCGGCGTCGGCCTTGCCGCCGAGCGCGGGTTGGAGTTCACCGGCATCTATATCGGCCCGATCCTGATGTTCACCATCGGCCTTCCGGTCATCCGCCGCATCATCGCACTTGCCAAGGCCGAGCGGCTGACATCGGTTGCCGACTTCATTGCCGCGCGCTACGGCAAGAACCCGATGGTTGCCGCCATCGTTGCGCTGATCTCGCTGGTCGGCGCCATCCCCTATATCGCCTTGCAGCTCAAGGCCGTCTCGAGCTCGGTATCGGTCATGGTCGATACCAGCGGCTACGGTATCGGCTCCGGCCAGGACTTCATCGATCTGCCGCTTCTGGTGACGCTCTTCCTCGCTTGTTTCGCCATCGTTTTCGGCACGCGCCACACCGACGCGACCGAGCATCAGGATGGCCTGATCCTGGCGATCGCGATGGAATCGGTGGTCAAGCTGCTAGCCCTGGTGACCGCCGGGCTCTATGTCGTGTTTTTCCTGTTCGACGGCCCGGGCGACCTGTGGACAAAGGCACTCGCCAACCAGCAGGTGATGACGGCGCTCAACTACCAGACGCCGCTGCCGCGCTGGATCATGCTCGTCGTGCTCTCCGCTTTCGCAATCATCATGCTGCCCCGGCAGTTTCACGTCACGGTCGTCGAAAATCGGACGGAAAAGGATCTTCGCACCGCCGGCATCCTGTTCCCGATCTACCTCGTCGCCATCAACCTGTTCGTACTGCCTGTCGCGATCGCCGGCATCCTGACGTTTGCCGGCAGCGGCGATGCCGATCTCTATCTGCTGACGCTGCCGCTTGCCGCCGACATGCCGGTACTGAGCATGATCACCTTCATCGGCGGTTTTTCCGCCGCGACTGCCATGGTCATCGTCGCTTCGGTGGCGCTGTCGATCATGATCTCAAACGACATCATCATGCCGGTGTTCTTGAGGCGCAACCTGATGGGGCGCGGCGGTTCGCATGATGTGGCCGGCACCTTGCTCAATATCCGGCGCACGGCGATCTTCGTGGTTCTGCTGCTCGGCTACGCCTACTACCGCTCCGCCGACATGAGCGCCGGTCTTGCCTCGCTTGGCCTGCTCTCCTTTGCCGCCATCTCGCAGATGGCGCCGGCTTTGTTCGCCGGGCTCGTCTGGCGGCAGGCGAACGCCCGCGGCGCCATTGCCGGAATGACGCTCGGCTTTATCGTCTGGGCCTATCTGTTGTTTCTGCCGAGCCTTGGCGGACCGGACAATTCCCATGTCGCGGCAACCGTGCTCGGCTTCCTCTTCCCCTTCACCACCATGTTTTCCGGCCCGGCCGCCGACCCGCTGGTCAATGCCTCGGCGCTCAGCCTGCTGGTCAACGTGCTGGCCTACGTCATCGGTTCCCTCACCCGGGCGCCAAAACCGCTGGAGCGGCTGCAGGCCGGGGTGTTCATCCGCCGCAAGTCGCGCACCGAAAAAGCGTTCCGCGGCCGCAAGACCAAGATCACCGTGCTCGATCTGAAGACCACGATTGCCCGCTATCTCGGCGAGGAACGGATGCAGCGCTCCTTCCAGACCTACGAGCGCCAGTCGGGCCGCTGGCTGGAAGATCACCTGCCTGCCGATATGGGGCTGATCCATTTTTCCGAACAGCTGCTCGGTAGCGCCATCGGCTCGTCCTCGGCCCGCCTCGTCCTGTCGCTGGTGCTGCAGCGGCTGGACGACGCATCCTCAGACACGGCCTGGCTCCTCGACCAGGCGTCGGAAGCGCTGCAATACAATCAGGACATGCTGCAGACAGCGCTGTCCCAGATGGACCAGGGCATCGCGGTCTTCGACAGCTCCAACAACCTGATCATCTGGAACCGCCGTTTCCGCCAGCTGCTCGACCTGCCGGAAACAGCCGGCCAGGTCGGCTTCCCGCTGGCGGAGATCGTCTCGATGCTGACCCAGCGCGGCGATATCCGCAAGGAAGACGGCAAGCGGCTGATTGCCAACTTCCTGACGCTCGACAAACCCTTCCTGCTCGAACTTTCCGGCGGCGAACGCATCATCGAGGTGCGCACAAACGCCATGCCCGACAAGGGGATCGTCACCACCTACACCGATATTACCCAGCGCGTTGCGGCCGATATGGCGCTGAAACAGGCGAACGAGACGCTGGAACTGCGCGTTGCCGAGCGCACCGGCGAACTCACCCGTGTCAACAGGCAAGTGGCCGAGGCCCGCGCCGCTGCCGAAGAGGCCAATATCGGCAAGACGCGGTTCTTCGCCGCCGCCGGCCACGATATCCTGCAGCCGCTCAACGCCGCCCGCCTCTATTCATCCTCGCTGGTGGAGCGTCTCGGCGAATCGGAAAACAGTGTTTTGGTGCAGAATATCGATTCGTCGCTGGAATCGGTCGAGACCATCCTCGGCGCCGTGCTCGACATCTCCCGGCTCGATACCGGCGCGATGAAGCCGCGCCTGCAATCCGTGCCGCTCAACGAGCTGTTGCGGCGCATCGAAACCGATTTCGCGCCGGTCGCCCGCGCAGCCTCCCTCAAGCTGACCGTCATGCCGACCACGCTGATCGTCCGCACCGATCCCAACCTCTTGCGCCGCCTTGTGCAGAACCTCGTCTCCAACGCCATCAAGTACACGCTGACCGGCAAGGTCCTCGTCGGTGTGCGGCGCGAAGGCGGCGATGCGGTAATCCAGGTGCTCGACTCTGGCATCGGCATTCCCGCATCCAAGTTCCGCACTGTCTTCAAGGAGTTCGCCCGTCTCGACGAGGGCGCCAAGACCGCCTCCGGCCTCGGGCTCGGACTGTCGATCGTCGATCGCATCTCCCGCGTCCTCAACCACACGGTCGACCTGCAATCCAAACCGGGCAAAGGCACACGCTTCCGCGTCAGGATGCCGATCGACCGCACGGCGGCCGGCAGCGCCAAGGTCTCCCCGTCCGAGCCCGTTCGCACCGCCGAACCGCTGCATGGCCTGCGTGTTCTGTGCGTCGACAACGAGCCTCTGATCCTGGAAGGCATGAAGCTGCTTCTGGAGGGGTGGGGGTGCAGCGTGTCGATCACTTCATCCCTCGACGCCTGGCAACAAAGCCTCACCGCCCACAACCTGCGCCCCGACGCCATCATCGCCGACTATCACCTGGACGACGGCACCGGCATCGACATGATCCGTGCCATCCGGCGTCATTTCGGCACAGACATCCCGTCGCTGCTGGTCACGGCCGACCGCTCCCCGGATGTGCGTGCAAGCGCTGAACGCGACGGCATCGGCCTGCAGAACAAGCCCGTCCGCCCGGCTTCGATGCGAGCCTGGCTGACGCAGCTGTCGGTGTCGATGAAAGCGGCGGCGGAGTAAAACCGCCGACAGCGCCGTGCGTTATTCATGACGCGCAAAGGTCGCTGTAGCACTTCTGGTGCCGAGTTAAGGAAACTCATGCAGCAAGCGACGGGCATGCCGGGCCATTGAATGGAAATTTATTGTGTTCGTGACTAAGATGCATTCCTAGGCGGTATGGCTATGATCGAAGAAACAGTGGATTTGCGTTTTCTGGCCAAACAGGGTCAAAAAATCATCGAAGATATGCGCGCTTTCCGGCAGGAAATTTCCGAGGTCCGGACTTTGGCGCTGCAAACCTACGAGTATTCCCGACGCATCGAGAGACGCCAAGCAGAACTGAGGGATGATCTCGAGATCGCCATCAAAATGGAATTCGGCGGTGGCCTAGCTCACCTGCAGACGGCAATCGAAAGCGCTCTTTCCAGAATAGAAGGCATGACGGAAAATCTCGCAGGCGTGTGGATGCGCTAGAGCGCAACCCTTAACTTATATTTCTCTGGGAATATCACGCCGCCACAGCGGAAATCTTGCCCAGCTGAATGACCGCCTGCGTCCGGCTGTCGACATCGAGCTTCAGCAGGATCGCCGAAACATGCGCCTTGATCGTCGCCTCGGAGACGCCGAGTTCGTAGGCGATCTGCTTGTTGAGCAGGCCTTCGGCGAGCATGCCGAGCACGCGCGATTGCTGCGGGGTGAGCGTCTGCAGCCGGTGCAGCAGTGCTGCCACTTCCGGCTCGTGCTCCATGCCGCGTTCAAAGCCCGGTGGGGTGAAGATGTCGCCGGCCATGACCGTATCGATCCCCTGGCGAATTTCGTCGATGCCTGCGGATTTGGACAGAAAGCCGCAGGCGCCGAGTTCGAGCGCCCTCTGGATGGTTGCCGGATCGTCATGGGCAGAGACGATCATGACCGGCAGGCTCTGGAATTCGGCCCGAAGCGCAATCAGGCCGGAAAGCCCGCTGACGCCCGGCATGGTCAGATCAAGCAGCATCAGATCAGTCGAAACATGATCGATGACCGCCTGCCGGGCGGATGTGAAATCGCAGGCCTCGATGATTGCCGGGTTGCCGGGCATGCCCGCCAGGGCCTGGCGCATGGCACCACGAAACAGCGGGTGATCGTCCGCAATGATGATGGTCAATCCTGACGTCATGACGCTCCCTCCCAAGAGCTTGGCCCGCCCTCCCAAGAGCTTGGCCGGAAGGCCTGCCACGGCGGAAAAATCCTCCAATTCGTCCGCTGTGCCGTAAATATCCGGTCAGGTCTTTTGAGGCGCATCCTCCGTCTTGTCGGACGGCGGCTTTTCCTCGCGTTCCAGATCTTTCACAATTCCCATGAAACTGCGCATCATTCTTTCCATGACGCTCATTGTCTGGTCAATCTCTTCCTTTGTCGGAAGGCGCGGTTTGAGCCCGGTCTGCCCTTCTCCGGCGGCTTTTTCCAAGGTTTCCACCCGCTTGGTCAGCAAATCGAGTTCCAGCTCGAAAGCGGTGCGCTCGTCAGCCGCCATCCGGCAGACGATCTCGCCGTCCTTTTCCTGGCAGAGCGAGACCTCGCCGGTCTGTGTGTCCAGCCGCGCAATGCCGCTGTCGGTTTTCTGCATGGCGTAACGGCCGGGCGCCGGCTCCTGCGCCAAGGCGGCAAAGGCTGCAAACATGCCGCCAAGGGTGACGACCGGCATTAGCATCCTGTTCATTGCATTCTCCTTGCTCAACAAAAGTCCTGCGGTCGCCAAAAATCCGGGTCCAGCTCCGCTTGCCGGTGGACATTCGCAGAAGATTGCGGCAATCCCGCAAAGGACATCGTCCAGGCTTTTCAGGAAACGGCGGCATGCGCAGCATTATTTATAAAATCGTTCCGGCAACTCTATGGCAGGATGCGCGCGACAGCGGAGAATTCAAGGGCGCGGCCATCGATCTGACCGATGGCTTCATCCATTTTTCGACCGCCGAACAGGCAAGAGAGACCGCCGCACGGCATTTTGCCGGGCAGGATGGCCTGCTATTGATCGCCGTCGATGGCGGAAAGCTCGGCGACAAGCTGATTTACGAGACCTCGCGCGGTGGCGCCCTGTTTCCGCATCTCTACGCCCCTTTGTCCTTGACGGCCGTGGTTTGGGAAAAGCCGCTGCCGCTCGATAGCGATGGCAACCACATTTTTCCGGAGCTTGACCGATGATCGATGTCTTCCAGTCGCTGGCCCGCCGCGGCCTTTTCCTTTTCGATCCGGAAGCGGCCCATGGCCTGTCGATCAAGGGGCTGAAGACCGGCCTCCTACCCGCCTGCGCAGCCCCTGCCGATCCGCGCCTGAGACAGACGGTCGCCGGCCTCTCCTTTGCCAACCCGATCGGCCTTGCCGCCGGCTACGACAAGAATGCCGAGGTGCCGGAAGCCCTGCTCAAGCTCGGTTTCGGCTTTACCGAAATCGGCACCGTGACGCCCAAACCGCAGGCCGGCAACGACAAGCCGCGCATCTTCCGGCTGGTCGAGGACGAGGCCGTGATCAACCGCCTCGGCTTCAACAATGAAGGTCACCAGGCAGCGCTCCAGCGCCTGAAATCCTGCGACCGTTCGGCGATGATCGGCGTCAATATCGGCGCCAACAAGGATAGCGCCGACCGTATTGCCGACTATGTCACCGGCATCCGCACCTTCTACGGCGTCGCACGTTATTTCACCGCCAACATCTCCTCGCCGAACACGCCCGGCCTTCGCGACCTGCAGGCGCGCGAAAGTCTGTCGGCACTGCTCTTAGCCGTTATTGCCTCCCGTGATGACGAAGCAAAAAAGGCTGGCGCCCGCGTGCCGGTGTTCCTGAAGATCGCGCCGGATCTGACCGAGGAAGGCATGGACGATATCGCCGCTGTGGCACTCGCCCACGCGCTCGACGGCCTGATCGTCTCCAACACGACGCTGTCGCGCGATGGCCTCAAGGACCAGCGGCAGGCCAGGGAAAGCGGCGGCCTTTCCGGCAAGCCACTGTTTGAAAAATCCACCATCGTGCTGGCCAAGATGCGCAAGCGCGTCGGCCCCGATCTGCCGATCATCGGCGTCGGCGGCGTCTCGTCTGCCGAGACAGCAGCGGAAAAGATCCGCGCCGGCGCCGATCTCGTCCAGCTCTATTCCTGCATGGTCTATGAAGGCCCCGCGCTGCCGGGCAAGATCGTGCGCGGCCTGTCCGCACTCTGCGACCGCGAGAAGCTGACGTCGATCAGCGACATCCGCGGCAGCCGGACGGATTACTGGGCCGGTAAAAACGTCTGAGCCGAACGGCGTGGCACCAGCACCATCAGAAAGAGACCGCGAAACAGCAAAAACAGGTTGAGCGCGGCCCACAGGCCGTGATTGCCGAAGGCCGGCACGAGGAGAAAGAGTGCTGCCCCATAGCCGATAAAGGCGAGCAGCATCATGTTGCGCATGTCGCGTGACCAGGTGGCGCCGATGAACACGCCGTCCATCAGGAAAGCGAGCGCGCCGGTCACCGCCGTGATCGCAGCCCAGGGCATGTAGACATAGGCCTCGCTGCGCACATCGGCCGCCGTGGTCAGCAGGTCGATCAGCCGGTTTCCGAAGAAAAGGAAAGCGATGGTGGTCAAGCCGGCCAGCGCAAAGGACCAGGTCGCCGTCATCTTCAAAGCCCGGTCGAAGGCCGGACGGAACCCGGCTCCGATCGCCCGGCCGGTCAGTTGCTCGGCGGCATTGGCAAGCCCGTCGAGATAGTAGCCGGCCACCAGGAAGATCGTCATCAGCACCGCATTGGCCGCCAGCGTCACCGGCCCGAACGACGTGCCGATGCGCGTCATCAGCATGAAGGCCGCGAGCAACACGAAAGAGCGGATCATGATGTCGCGGTTGAGCCCGAACAGCGGCTTCAGGCGCTCGGTGGAAAAGATCGTTGTCCAGCTCGGCGCAAAAGTCCGGTCGAAACGGGCATAAACGATCGCAAACCCGACGAGCGCGCCGACAGCTTCGCCGGTGACCGTCGCCAGCGCCACCCCCATCACGCCCCAGCCGAGATAGAGCCCGAGGACGATGCAAAGCACGATGTTGATGCCGTTGATCAGCGTCTGCAACAGCAGCCCCGTCGTGCCCTGCCCGCGCCCAAGCACGAAACCGAGGATGGCATAATTGGCAAGCGATGCGGGGCATGCGAGGATGCGGTACTGGAAGTAGGTCCGTGTCACACTCTCGATCTCAGGCGCCGGCGCCAGAAGCCAGAGACCGGCGGACAAAAGCAGCGGCGACAGCACAAGCATGACGATGCCGCAGACCACGGCGATGGTCAGCGACCGCCAGAAGACCGCCTGCTCCTCCGCCTTGTCGCCGCGCCCGAACGCCTGCGCCACCAGCCCGGTGGTGGCCGAGCGCAGGAAGTTGAACGTGGTGAAGACCAGGTCAAACAGGATTGCGCCGACCGCTAGTCCGGCCAGAAGCGTCGCCTGGCCGAGATGGCCGATGACGGCGGTATCGACAAGGCCGAGCAGCGGCGTCGTCAGGAACCCCAGCGTCATCGGCAAGGCGATCGACAGAATCAGCCGGTTGGTAACGAGAAACGGGCCCGCCCCGTGGACGTTTTCGCCGATATCGGTCGTCTGCACTGCCGTCATGATTTGTCCTCAAGGCCAGCCGCGAAACTTCAGAATCAGATCAGGCGGTCGAAAGCACCATGGCCCAATAAGGCCGGTTTCCGGAAGCCGGATTCCGCATCACCGCGACACCGAGGCCGCTATAGTTCGGGCCCAGCATGTTCTCCAGATGCTTGGGCGAATGGAACCAGGCGGCATAAGCCTTTTCGGCGCTGTCCTGTCCCATGGCAATGTTTTCCGCCGCCGGCAACGCCACGCTGCCGCCCTTCATGCGGGCAAGGAAGCTGTCGCCGATGCCGATCAGGTGCGACATCTTGCCGGCCTTGGCCATCCGGCCGGCCTGAGACAGCGCTGCCTGTGCCGCTGCCGGATCGCGCACCAGGGGTTTCAGCCCCTTTTCTTTTCTCAGATCGTTGACATAGCCGAGCGTGGCATCCGTCTGGTCGCTGCCGTCGCCACTTGGCGTAACCTTGGGCGTACCGCAGCTGGCGAGCAGGCCGAGCGAAAAAAGTGCGCCCGCCCGCAGGATCGTGCGCCGGGAGGCAAGGAAGTTCTGATCGTGCATGTTACCGCCGGTAGCTCAGGATACGCAGGATGATGAAGATCGGGATCACGACGGCAGCACCCAGCAGCAGATAGTCGCCGACCCGGCCAAGGGCCGCAAAGCCGGAATGCCAAAGATCGAGAATGAAATCCCTGGCGGTGTAGAGGATGCCATAGGGCGTCCAGCCGAAAACGGCCATGACGAAACCGACGATCACCGACACGACCAGAAGCTTGATCGCCACCCGGCCGGGCGTGTCACCCAAAAATCTGTTCACTCCATCGGCCATGGCCCATGATTCTCCTGTTTTTCCTCACATAGGCCGCCAAGAGCCCTGCTGCAAGCCGCGAACAATCGCGATGGCCTTGACGTCAAATCATCGCTTGCCATTTCTACACTTGCACGCGACAAGCGCGTGAAGCCTAGACGGCACAAAATCGAGGCGCAGAACCATGACCCTCAACCAGCTTTCCTCCGGCGACCTCATTGCCGACCGTCGCGCCGAATATGCGCACATGCTCGCCGACAGCGGCGATCATGCGCAAGCCGCCGACCTGATGACCCAGGCGCTGGAGCTTGTGCCTGACTGGGCAGCCGGCTGGTTCCGCCTTGCCGGTTATGAGGAAAAATCCGGCCGCAAAGAGGCGGCCGTCGAAGCCTTGCGAAAAGTTCTCGAACTCAATCCGGAGGATATCTTCGGCGCCGGCCTGAAACTTGCCCTGCTTGGCGGCTGCGGGACACCAGATCAGCCGTCGAGCCTCTATGTCGCGCAGCTGTTCGACGACTATGCCGACCGCTTCGACAAGGCGCTTGTCGAAAAGCTCAGCTACACCGTTCCAGAAAAGCTGGAAGCGCTTATTTCAGCGTACACGGGGGATATGCGTTTTGCCGATGTGATCGATCTCGGCTGCGGCACCGGCCTGTTCGGCGAACGCATCCGCGAAAAGGCGGACCGCCTGGAAGGTTTCGACCTTTCCGCCAACATGCTGGCAAAGGCAGAGGACAAGGGCCTTTACGATCACTTGGCGCAGGCCGATCTTTCGCTGCCGCCGGAGACATCCGGGCTGTTGGCCGGCATGCCGCAACACCGGGCCGATCTCGTCAGCGCCGCCGATGTGCTGATGTATCTCGGCAATCTCGACAGCGTCTTCGTCATTGCCTCAAGGCTCTTGAGCAGCAAGGGCCTGTTTGCCTTTTCGGTCGAGGATGCGGATGCAAAAGGCGATTTCGTTTTGCGGCCGTCGCTGCGCTACGCCCATTCGGAAACCTACATTCAAGGCCTCTGCAACCGCTTTGGGCTCGCGATCCTGGCAACCAGCAAAACCGTCATTCGCAATGATGGCGGCAAACCGGTCAATGGCATTCTGTTCCTTACGCGTAAATCGGTGTGAGCGCAGTTTTCTTGCGAAGTTGAAATAGGTCAGCATTGCTTACATATTTCGCTTGATCGCGACAGGCAGATTCCCGATAATTGCTGCACTGCACACAGGTGCCGCGGTCGAATGACTGCCGGTGCACCTGCACCTTCATTCATTCCTGTCATCGCCGTTCGGGTCCGCCCGGGCGCGTCTATCTGGCCGTCTTCGGAGATCGCGACATGAGCATCGTCAATGCCCTTGGCTTCTTGAACACCAGCGCAACGCGCCACACGCCGGTCGAGGACGTCCAGGGCATATTCTCCGGCAGCCTTGTGGCGGCGCTGGGCCTTTATGTGCTTGCCAGCGCAGGCCTGTTGACGGGCAGTACCGCCGGTGTCGCGTTCCTGCTGCATTATGCGCTCGGCATCAATTTCGGACTGGCCTTCTTCCTGCTTAATCTGCCGTTCTTCTACCTGTCGTGGAAGCGCCTCGGTATGGCCTTCACGGTGAAGACCTTCATCGCCATCGCTATCACCTCGCTTTTGACCAACGTCCAGACACAGGTGTTTCAGATCGCCAGCATCCATCCGGCCTGGGCGGCTCTGCTCGGCGGTCTTCTGCTCGGTTACGGCGTCCTGGCGCTCTATCGTCACCGCGCCAGCCTTGGCGGCGTCGGCATTCTCGGCATCTACATGCAGGAGCGTTTCGGCATCCGCGCCGGGCTCGTGCAGCTTGCCGTCGATCTCTGCGTGCTGGCCGCCGCCTTCTTCGTCACCACGCCGCCGGTCGTGTTCTATTCCGTGCTCGGCGCTGTCGTGCTGAACCTGTTCTTGACCATCAACCACCGCGCCGACCGCTACATCGCTTTGTGACGACATCGGTCTCTCAGGCGGGGAGACGATCGAGCAAAGCAAGGTGGTGAGGGGCACGCAGGTTCGGCGACGGGCCTGACGGCCAAAGCAAGGGCAGCACTGGCAGCCCCTCGCCCGACCTTTCCATGGTCAGCATGTGGTGAGAGCGGGACAAGCAACGAACCCGATCCCGCTCTCCGGCGGCGCGCTCCTTTCCAGAAGCGCGCCGCCGTTTTCTTCTGCTCAGGCAGCCTTGGCCGGCTTGTCGATCGGATGCTGCGACCGGAAGCTGACGGCGATCCGGTTCCAGACGTTGATCGTGCCGATAGCAACCGTAATCTTGGCGATCTCCTCGCTTGAGAAATGCGCCTTCAGTGTTTCGAATGCGTCGTCCGGAGCGCCGGTCTGGGCAATGTTCGTTACCGCATCGACCCAGCCGAGGAGCGCCCGTTCGCGGGCGTCGTAAACCGGCGATTCCCGCCAGACGCACATCATGTTGATCCACTGTTCGCTCAGGCCGTCATGACGCGATTCCTTCACATGCATATCGACGCAATAAGCGCAGCCGTTGATCTGTGATGCGCGCAACTTGATCAGGTGGATGAAGCGGCGCTCAAGGCCGGAATTCTGCACGTAGTTTTCAAGCGCCAACACGGCCTTGAAGGCTTCCGGAGATGCTTTTGTCATATCGAGACGCGGGTGCATGGTCTTCTCCTTTGTGAGGGCTCAGCGAGCCGTTTTGCGTTCGTGGATTTCAAGAAAGGCGCAGCCTCTGGCTGCGATTGATCCGTCGTCGATTTCGGCCAGTTGCACGCCGAGATCGGCAACCGTGGTCTTGGCCAGTTCAGCGCGGTAGACGCGCTCCGCCCTCAGCATCGTGGCGGAGATATTGCAGGGCTTGGAAAAGAAATGGTCGGCAACAGGATTCGGTCCCCGCTGGCGAATTTCATTGCACCGGAAGGCCGGTGCCGGACCTTCGACGGCTAGCACGATGTCAAGCAGCGTGATCCTGTCTGCGGGTCTTGCCAGCCGGTATCCGCCTTTCGGCCCCGGCACGGTATCGAGAATGCCGGCACCGGAAAGCGACTGCAGATGTTTCAACAGATAGCTGGTCGAAACGCCATGGAACTCGGCGATCGCAGCGGCCGACAAGACGCCGCCGTCCGAAAGGCCGGACAGCATCGCAACGCTATGGATAGCCTGCTCGACCCCTTCACCCAGCCTCATTGCCTTGCCTCCTCTTTCTATCGTGGATAATTTGTATCCATGATTATTCCCGACGTCAAGCGGTGAAATTCATCACAAGGCTTGCGTTCGCAAAATCGGGAGATAGAAGGGCATGACACAGGCGACGGGAGACGGCGACGATGATGGCAACACCAGCAAAATCTGCCTTTGCGGCATTGATGAATTCGAGCGCCGAGCGCCATTCGGTTGTCGATGATGCACAGGGCGTCATTTCCGGCAGCATGCTGGCCGTGCTCGGCATCACGCTTCTGTCGAGCGCCGGGCTGTTGACCGGCGGTACGCCCGGCATCGCCTTTCTTGTCCACTACGCGACAGGCTTCAGCTTCGGCGCCTGCTTTTTCGCGGTGAACCTGCCCTTCTATTATCTCGCCTTCCGCCGCATGGGTCTTGCCTTTACGGTCAAGACCTTCATCGCCGTCGCCCTGACATCGGCCATGTCCGAAGTTCTGCCCCGCGCGCTCGGGATCACCCATGTCGATCCGCTGATCGGCGCGCTGTTCGGCGGCCTTGTTGTCGGTGCCGGCCTGCTCGCCCTCTTTCGCCACCGCGCCAGCCTCGGCGGCGTCGGCATTCTGGCGCTCTACCTGCAGGATCGTTTCGGCTGGCGTGCCGGGCTGATCCAGCTCGGCTTCGACGGCGCCATCGTCGCCTGCTCGTTTTTCCTTGCCAGCCCCTTCATCATCGCCTGCTCGATCGCGGGCGCCGTGGTGATGAATGTCACGCTGGCGATGAACCACCGCAAGGACCGCTATATCGCGATGTGAGGAACGCCAGGCCGCTGCGATCCTTAAAGAGCGACAGCCCGCAAGGCGGTCGCAACGACCGCATCGCCGAATTCCGGCGAAACCGGGCGATGCCCGACCAGCAACCGGAAGAAAACCGGCCCGTAGATCATGTCGAGCAGCGTCTCCAGATCAGGCGGCCGCGTGATTTCTCCCCGGGCAATCGCCTGCTCCAGGATAGCCCGGCCGGCGTTGCGGCTCGACAGGATTACCTGATTGCGGAATGCCTTGGTGAATTCACTTTCCGGGTCGGCTGCGGCCAGCGCCATGGTGATCTGGCGCCCGCGCGTGCTGGCAAAGGCGGTGACTAGCCCACGCATCTGCATGCCAAGCGCGGCCTGCGCGGTGGCGCCTTCCGCCTCCGCTTCCGGCAGCGGGCTGACTGTGAGCGCGGCCATCGCCAGCTCCTGCGCGTTGGCCCAGCTTCGATAAATCGTCGGTTTGCCGACACCGGACCGTGCGGCGACGGCTTCGATCGTCAGACGGCCAAAGCCTTCAGCCATCAGGATATCATGGGCAGCCTCAAGCGCGCGCCGTTGCGCGGCCGCGCTTGGCGGACGCCCTCGTTTCTTCAGTGGTGCGTTTGTATCTTGACTCATATCATTACGATACGTAACGTTAATATACGAGCCAGTCAAGGAGGAGTGTCGATGTCGAGTTCTGCCCGGAAAGTCAGTGCCTATTTCGTCGTCAAAAACGCAGCGCAAGCCATCGAGTTCTACAAGCAGGCCTTCGGCGCCGAAGAAATCTTCCGCATGACCGATCCCTCCGACGGGCGCGTCGGGCATGCCGAACTGCGGTTTGGCGAGACGCTGATGATGCTTGCGGATGAATATCCGGACTTCGGCGCCCTGTCGCCGGACACCATCGGCGGATCGCCCGTCACCTTCCACGTGGCCACCGGGTCAACCGATGCCGCCGTGGCACAGGCTCTCGCCGCCGGAGCGACGCTGCTACGCCCTGCGACCGATCAAAGCTTCGGCGAGCGCGTGGCGCAGGTGCTCGATCCCTACGGCCATCGCTGGATGCTGTCGCAGACCATCGAACAGGTCTCCCCGGAAGAGATGCAGCGGCGCTGGAACGAGGGAGCGTCGGCGTGAGCATTTTGGAAATGGAGACGCTCCAAGCCGCCGAGAGCGCCTTCAACGCGGCGATGATATCCAACGACCCCGTCCGGATCGCCGCCTGCATCACGCCAGACTGGGTGCTGGTGACGCCGCAACGTGGCCCGGTTCCCGCGCAGGCGGTTCTTGCGGCGATCGAATCCGGTCTTTTGAGACACGACACCATGACCAAGACGACCCATCACGTCCATCTTCTCGGCGACGTTGCCACGGTCACCGGGCGCGGGCAGAACACCGGCATGTTCCGGGGCAAACCGATCTCGGCCGACGAATGGATCACCGATGTCTATCGCCGCGATGGGAGCGGCTGGCGATGCGTGCTGACCCACCTCACGCCGGCCGGAGGCGACAACCCGTAGTCAATACCGGGCAGCCGGCGCAACTGCACGATCGGGTTCAGGCCGCTATTCGTGCATGCTGTCCGGCCCGGGATCGCCGCCGGCCGCAGCGGTGGCCAGCCGCCGCATATAGTGGTCCCAGCCCTTTTGGTGTTTGGCGCGCTCTTGCTCATTGGGCAGGCCGCCATGGGTGAGCCGCACCAGCGTGCCGCCGTCTTTCTCCACGAGGTCGATCTCGATCAGGCCGGAGCCGGGCGGTACGGTCTCGTTCCCTTCCCAGCCGAAGCTATAGGCCAGGCGATGCACCGGAATCACCTCGGTGAACTGTCCGCGGGCCGTTTGCGTGTCGCTCATGGCGAGCAGGTATATGCCGCCGGGGTGCGGCTCGATCGTCGCCTTGGTACCGACCCATCGCAGAATCTTCTCGGGATCGGTGAGGAAAGCAAAGACCGTAGCCTGCGGGGCCGCGACCTCGATCTCACTGCGAAGTGTTTCCGTCATCGGGATGTCCTTCCAGCTCTGGATATAACGGCATTCCAACAGGCGCAATCTACTGCATAACACCCTAGATCGGAATCGATTTAAGGAAAAATCATGCAGCAAATTTAGAGTGCTACAGCGCCGCGCAAGAAACAAAATCTCGTGACAGGCGCCTGACACCGGGGCATGATGCCAGCCATGCGACTGCCGTCCGCTCTTTCCTTCCTGGTCGACAAGGCGATCGACGTGCCGGACGGCAATGCCTTCCTGACGGCGCTTGCTGCGCGGCTTGCCGCCGACGGTGTGCCGCTGACCGGCGGCGCGCTTACCCAGGCCGCGCCCCACCCCGTCATCGAGCGGCGCATCTGGCTCTGGCGTGCGGATACCGGAAGGGTGATCGAGGCGCTGGGGCTGGCCGGGCCTCTGGATCCCGGACATGCCCATCCCCAACCAACCAATATCGCCCGCGATTGGCTGACCGGGCTCGGCACCGGTGGCGTCCAGGAGGATTTCGCCGGCGGCCCGTCCGATGGGGCGATGCTTGCCTGGACGGCGAGCCGGCCGTTCAGCGAGGCCGAATCCGAACTGCTGCGTGAAGTCGCGCGCTTTGCCGTCGCCCCCCTGGCCCTGCTCGCCGCGCGCTCGACACTGGCGGCGCTGCTGACGACCTATCTCGGTCGGCGTAGCGCTGCGCAGGTTCTGGCCGGCCGCTTGCGCCGCGAACCCGGGGAGACAATCCGGGCGGCGCTGCTTTTTGCCGACCTGCGCAGCTTCACCGAATTGTCGGAATCAATCGAGGCGAAAGATGTGATCGCCGCCCTCGACGCCTGGTTCGACCGTGTCGCCGGCGCCGTCCACGCCTTCGGCGGCGAGGTGCTCAAATTCATCGGCGACGGCGTGCTGGCGATTTTCCCGATCGGAGAACGTGACGCGGCTGGCGCGTGCGATGCGGCTCTGCGCGCGGTTGCCGCTGCACGCGCCGGAATGGACCACCTCCACCACGTCCGCGCCGCGCAAGGGGCGCCGCCCCTGTCGTTTGGCATGGCGCTGCATCTCGGCGAAATGCTCTGGGGCAATATCGGCACCGCTGACCGGCTGGATTTCACCGCGATCGGCCCCGCGGTCAACCTGGTCAGCCGGTTGCAAGGCTTGTGCCGGCCGCTCGACCAGACGGTATTGGTCTCCGGTGCCTTTGCGGCCGAAACCACGCATCCGTTGACCCCGCTCGGCGAACACAGACTACGCGGCATTGCCGCGCCATGCCCGGTGTTTACGCCGCAGTCGTGAACGGCAAAACCGCGACGCTGACATTCCAGCCCCGGCGGCGTAGCCATCACTCTTTTTTCAGATGATCGATTGCGTTCAATGCATCATAGGGGGACCAACCGGCATGGACGGCTGCTTCCACCAACTTGGTTTCCACTTCCAGCTCCAGCCTTAGGTAGAGCGCCTCAAGCGCCTCTTGCATTGTCAGGATATGTTCATCGGGCGGAATGATGGTTTCACCAGGTGCTGACGAAGGCATGCCCCTCTCCTTTTTCGACCGGCCTCTTCGATTTTGGCGCAAGTGTCCAAACGCCGGACGAGCGGTAATGTTCCCTCGCGGACCGAAGATTGCCGCGCGAAAATCCTCTCGGCTTGCACAAAGGCCCCCTATCGGAAACCGCGCTCTTCAATTCCCCGCCGTTTGATCTACATTTGTTCGCGTGAACCAGATCGATTCCATCCTGCGCGCGGAGACGCAAATGCTCCTGCCCCCGCCTTTCCTGCGCTGGTTCGCGCAAAAGGGCTGGCAGCCGCGTGCGCATCAGCTGGAGCTTCTTTCCCGCGTCCAGGGCGGCGAAAGCATGCTGCTCATCGCGCCGACCGGCGCCGGCAAGACGCTGGCAGGCTTCCTGCCGTCTCTCGTGTCGCTGACCGGGCGCGGAAAAATCCCGCCGGGTTCTGCCTTTACCGGCATCCACACGCTTTACATCTCGCCCTTGAAGGCGCTCGCCGTCGACATCGAGCGCAACCTGATGAAACCCGTCGGCGACATGGGCCTGCCGGTTCGCATCGAAAACCGCACCGGCGATACGCCGGCCGCCAAACGCCAGCGCCAGAAGCTCAATCCGCCGGATATTCTTCTGACCACGCCGGAACAGGTGGCGCTGTTGCTTGCCAATGGCGAGGCGGAGCGCTTCTTCAAGGACCTGAAATATGTGGTGCTCGACGAACTGCACTCACTGGTCACCTCCAAGCGCGGCCATCTTCTATCGCTCGGTCTTGCCCGCCTGCGCCAGCTGGCGCCAACCATGCAGGCAATCGGCCTATCGGCCACCGTCGCCGATCCGATGGACCTGCAGCGCTGGCTTAGCCCCCAGAGACTCGGCGAAAACAATCATGCCGGGTTGATCACCGTCACCGGCGGCGCCCGGCCGGAAATTTCCATCCTCTCCACCGAAGAGAGCGTGCCGTGGGCCGGGCATTCGGCAGCCTATGCCATCGGTGACATCTACAAGGCGATCGGCGAAACCAGGACCACGCTGCTGTTCGTCAACACCCGCAGCCAGGCCGAGCGGATCTTCCAGGAGCTCTGGACCATCAACGACGACAACCTGCCGATCGCGCTGCACCATGGTTCGCTCGATGTCGGCCAGCGCCGCAAGGTCGAGGCGGCGATGTCGGAAAACAAATTGCGCGCCGTCGTCGCTACCTCGACGCTCGATCTTGGCATCGACTGGGGCGATGTCGACATGGTCATTCATGTCGGCGCGCCGAAGGGCGCATCGCGTCTGGCCCAGCGCATCGGTCGCGCCAATCACCGCATGGACGAACCGAGCCGCGCCATCCTGGTGCCCGCCAACCGTTTCGAGGTGATGGAGTGCCAGGCGGCGCTCGACGCCAATTATATCGGCGCCCAGGACACGCCCCCGGTCGGCAAGGGCGCACTCGACGTGCTGGCCCAGCACGTGCTCGGCATGGCCTGCGCCGCCCCCTTCGATCCCCTGGCGCTCTATGCCGAAATCACCAGCGCGGCACCTTACGCCTATCTCACCTGGGAGACCTTCGAACGCATCGTCGATTTCGTCGCCACAGGCGGTTATGCGCTTCGCGCCTACGAGCGCTACGCCAAGATCCGCAAGACGCCGGAAGGCCTTTGGCGCGTGTCCAATCCGGTGATTGCCCAGCAATACAGGCTCAATGTCGGCACCATCATCGAATCGCCAATGCTCAATGTGCGCATGGTCAAACGCAACTCTCGAGGCGCGCTCGGACGCGGCGGCATGTCGCTCGGCAAGGTCGAGGAATATTTCATCGAGATGCTGTCGCCCGGCGATACCTTCCTGTTTTCCGGCAAGGTGCTGCGCTTCGAGGGCATCCGCGAAAGCGAGTGCCTGGTCAGCCAGGGTTTCAAGCTCGACCCGAAGGTGCCCTCCTATGCCGGCGGCAAGTTTCCGCTGTCGACCTATCTCGCCCAGCAGGTCCGCAAGATGCTCGCCGATCCAACACGCCATGTGACCCTGCCCGACCAGGTGCGCGACTGGCTGTCCCTGCAAAAAGACCTTTCGATGCTGCCGAAGGAGAACGAGCTGCTGATCGAAACGTTTCCGCGCGGCAGCCGGCATTACATGGTGATCTACGCCTTCGAGGGACGGCTTGCGCATCAGACGCTCGGCATGCTGCTCACCCGCCGGCTCGACCGGGCCGGGCTGAAGCCGCTCGGCTTCGTCGCCACCGATTATTCGCTGGCCGTCTGGGGGCTGGAGGATCTCGGCAATGCCTTCACGTCCGGCCGGCCGCGGCTTGCCGACCTGTTCGACGAGGATATGCTGGGCGACGATCTCGAAGCCTGGCTGAACGAAAGCTTCCTGCTCAAACGCACGTTCCGCAACTGTGCCGTCATCGCCGGCCTGATCGACCAGCGCCATCCCGGCAAGGAAAAGAGCGGCCGCCAGGTGACGGTCTCCGCCGACCTCATCTACGACGTCCTGCGCAGCCATGAGCCGGATCACATCCTGCTGGAGGCCACCCGCAACGACGCATCCACCGGGCTTTTGGAAATCGAGCGGCTTGGCGATATGCTGTCTCGAATCAAGGGCCATATCACCCACCGTCCACTCGACCGCATTTCACCATTGGCCGTTCCGGTGATGCTCGAAATCGGCAAGGTTCCGGTCGGTGGCGAGGCGCAGGATTTTCTGCTCGCCGAAGCCGCCGACGAACTGTTTGCCGATGTTGTGGCCACGGCATCGCCATAAACTTGATCAGATACTGAAAAACAACGCCGCGCCGGAAACCCTATGCACCGCATCGCCCATGCCATTTCTGCTCTTCCGGACAATCCGGCATTGTCGGCCCGCATCGTCGTCAACGGTGTCATCGGCGTCTGCGATCCGCTCGGCGGCCTCTATCTGCCTGATCTCGATATTCTCGTCGTCTCCGACCTGCATCTGGAAAAGGGTTCGGCCTTTGCCCGCCGCGGCATGATGCTGCCGCCCTATGACACGCTGGCGACGCTGCGCATTCTCGATGCGGTGATCTCGCGGCACAATCCGAAAACCGTGATCAGCCTCGGTGACAATTTTCACGATCGCGTCGGCTCGGCTTTGATGCCCGAGCTGTTTCGCGGCATGATCGAGACCATGGCGCGCGGCCGCGAATGGATCTGGATCAACGGTAACCACGATCCCGACGGCACCGTTGCCCTGCCCGGTTCTTCCATGGATGAACTGAACCATTCAGGCCTGATCTTCCGTCACGAACCGGCGCTCAACGCTGCAGCCGGCGAAATCGCCGGCCACCTTCATCCCTCCGCCACGGTCCGCCGCCGCGAAAAATACATGCGTCGCGCCTGCTTCGCGACCGATGGCCGCCGCCTGATCATGCCCGCCTTTGGCGTCACGACCGGCGGTCTGGACCTGCGCCACCAAGCCATGCGCGGCCTCTTCGACCACCAGAGCCTCGTGGCGCACATGCTGGGGCGGGACCGGATCTATTCGGTGCGGTTCGCCAATCTGCTGGGATAGATGGAGCGGGGACGGCATCTTGCCGCCCGGCATCGACCTTGGCAAAATGGCTGCAACCGGCCCGCAAATACTGGCGGGAGGAGGCGGCGATGAGCAGCATGACAGCCGACAGCCTGGAAGCAGCGTTGCGGGCCATCCGCTCCGACAATGCAATCGCCGATGTCGCCCGCTTTTTCCATGACGGGCTTGGCGAAACGCAGGTGCTCGGTGTCGGCATAGGCAAGGTCTTTCCCATTGCTAAGGCGCATGCCGCCCTGTCCTTGCCCGAGATCAGCCGGTTGCTTGACAGCCCCTTCTACGAGGTAAGGATGGCCGCCGCCGCGATCCTGGATTTCCAGGCGCGCCAGAAGAAGCCTGCCAACCCCTTGGCCGCGCTCTACGAACTCTATCTCGCCCGGCACGACCGACTGAACAACTGGGATCTGGTGGATCGCGCCGCACCCTACGTCGTCGGGCAATATCTCGACGACAAGCCCAGAGACCCGCTCTACGACCTTGCTGCTTCCTCCGATCCGTGGCGGCGTCGCACCGCGATCGTCGCGACCTACTACTTCATCCGCAAGGCTGACCTGCATGACACGTTTTCCATCTGCGCCCTGCTGGCGGCCGACCCGCACGATATGGTGCAAAAGGCGATCGGCTCATGGGTCCGCACCGCTGGCGAGGCCGACCGGGACAAACTGAAAACCTTCCTCACCGAAAACCGGGGCCGTCTTTCTGCAACTGCTATGCGAATGGCGACCGAAAAGCTGCCACCCGAGGAGAAGGCAGTCTTCCGGTCGAAAGCGCCGCCCTGAGTCCGCCTTTGGCCGAAGCCAAACAACCAGTCAAAAACAGATTGCAGTTTGCAATCAGATTACTCACTGTAGGACCAGTTTCAAATTAAACCCGGCTTTGGGAGAATGACCGTGGCCAAACTGTGCATCTGGAACCTCGTAACACTGGACGGCTTTTTCGAAGGTGAGGAAAAATGGGATCTGGAATTTCACGGGCGCGCCTGGGGGCCGGAACTCGCTGCGCTTTCGAAGCAGTTTGGCGAGACGACCGAACTGCTCGTCTTCGGCCGCATCACCTATGAGGGAATGAAGGCCTACTGGACGACGACGGACGAGGATGACGAGGTCAAGGCCTTCATGAACGGCCTGCCGAAACTCGTCGCCTCGCACACCATCACGACCAGCGATTGGAACAACACCACGGTCACCGCCGATATCATTGGGGATATACGCCGCCTGAAGCAGACGGCCACCAAGCCGATTCGCATTTTCGGCAGCAGCGAACTCTGCGACAGCCTGCTTAAGGCCGGCCTCGTTGACGAGATTATGCTCTGCGTCGTGCCCGTGCTTCTTGGCCGGGGCACACCGTTCTTCAAGCCCGGCCGCGACAAGACGGCCTTGAAACTCGCAACTTCCACGACGACGGCAGGCGGCGCGGCAATCCTCACCTACGAGGTCGAAAACGGCTCTAGAACGCGTTGAACGTCAATGTCGTCAATGACCGGTTGATGCCCGGCACCGTGGCGATGTTGTCGTTGATGAATTTGCCGATGTCCTGTTCTTCATCGACATAGACCTTGATCAGAAGGTCATAGTCGCCGCTGGTCGAATACATTTCGGAGACGATCTCCTTCTTGTAGATCACGTCGGCGACCTCGTAGGTCTTGCCGGGCGCGCATTGCAGCTGGACGAAAATCGGCTTCATGGCTCAGTCTCCTGATGTTTCGATCGCAAATAGCCTGTTTTGGCGACGAGGCAAAGACGGGATCCGGTCAGTCCCTGCGGAAGACGATACTTGCCAGCCAGCCGGTGATGACGGCCAGAAGCACGGCCACCAGACCGTACAGGAACGGCTGTCGATGCGCGGCCGCGGTGATCGCCTGTTCTAGCCCGGTCTTGACGACCCGCAGCTCCAGCGCCTTGGCAGCAACAAAAACGCCGGAGCGAAACAGATAGGCGCGCACGATATGCGATCCGTTCGGCACGTCGGCCGGCAGGCGCAGCGAGGCCTTGAACAGGCTGGAACTGATGAACTGCACACCGCCGGGGTCGCGCTGGTAGACGCCGGTGGTTTCCCGCAGCCGCCGGAACGCGTCGCGAAATTCGGTGAGGTTGCTGCCGTCGCCGATAAAACCGATCGGCGTCAGCGGCATATGATCGACGCCGATGCCCATATTGTTCATGTCGCCGGGCGGCGCTATCGTCTCGATATCGCGTGTGCTCGACAAGGAATAGGATTCCGGCACCTTCTCGAAGGTCATCGAATGGGTGTTGATCCAGATGCCGAAGATGCGCTCCTTCTTGCGCACCGTGGTATTTTCCTTCGGTCCTTCCAGCGCCACGACAATATTGTATTTGCCCTGCACCAGAAGCCCGGGGTCGGCCCCGTCAATGGCGCCGAAGATCGTCAGGTCGGCGCCACGGAAATCGGAGGTGATGGCGATCTCGTCGGTCGAGATGCCGATATCGAGCTTTTCGGTGAAGTCGATTGGCTCCGCCTGCGCGGCAAACGGCGCTGCAAACAGGAGACCACAGAACAGAAGCGCCAGACCAGCCCGCATCAGAAGCCGAGCCCCGCGGATACGACCGAATAGATCTCCTTCGGCGGGATCACCAGCTCGACGGCAAGACGGATACCGACGGCCAGAACCAGCAAGGCCAGAAGCGCCCGCAACTGCTCGCCGCGCAGTCGCTGGCCGACCCGCACGCCGTATTGTGCGCCGATGACGCCGGCGATCATCAAAACGAAGGCAAGCACGATATCGACGGTGTAGTTGGCCGACGCCTGGACGATGACCGTATAGGCCGACACGAAGATAATCTGGAACAGCGAGGTTCCGACAACGACATTGGTCGGGATGCGCAGCAGATAAATCATCGCCGGCACCATGATGAAGCCGCCGCCGACCCCCATCACCGATGTCAGGATGCCGATGCAGAAGCCGAGCGTGACGACCGGAATGACGCTCAGGTAGATCTTCGATTTTTTGAACCGCATCTTCAGCGGCAGTCCGTGAATCCAGTTGTGCTGCCCCGGCCTGCGCAGCGTCACAGCCTCGTTTTTCGACGCACGGCGTAGCGCAATGATACTCTCCCACAGCATCAGCGTGCCGACGGTTCCAAGCAAAAGCACGTAGGCGAGCGAAATCACCAGGTCGAGTTGGCCGATGCGGCGCAGCAGCGAAAAGATCCAGATACCGACTGTCGCCCCCGCCAGACCGCCGCAGAGCAGCACTGTTCCCAGCTTGATATCGATCGTGCCGCGGCGGAAATGGGTGATGGCGCCGGAGATCGAGGAGGCGACGACCTGGTTGGCACCGGTGGCGACCGCGACGACGGGCGGGATATTGTAGAAGATCAGGAGCGGCGTGATGAGGAATCCGCCGCCGACGCCGAACATGCCGGACAGGAAGCCGACGGCCGCGCCCATGCCGAGAATGATCAGAATGTTCACCGACAACTCTGCGATGGGCAGATACACCGTCACGGCCAGACCTCTAAATATGCCAATAGCCCGCAAGGCGGGCGGAAAACATCAAAGTGGCAAGTGATTCACCACGGGAGATAAGGAATGGAACAGCCTTGAAAACCAATTGTTAAAATCGTGAATTCAACGTCGTTCCGTCATGCGCCCCGGGGTCCGGCCTGTCAACCTTTTGCAAGCTTTAACCCTATAGCGCCGCGCGTCATTCATGACACGCAAAGGTCGCTGTAGCATTTAAATCTGCTGCATAATTTTTCCTTAGATCGGAACCGACTTAAGAAATTATACAGTAGCGCGAAGCACGCCTCTGTGTCCGGCCGGTCTGCGGCATTATTGCGGCCGCAGACGCCGTTGCGAAGCACGGCCGGTCAAATCGCCGGCCTGTGCCCGAATGGCCACAGGCTTAGCCGTTCCGCTTCAGGAGTTCCTTGACCAGCGCGTCGGTGATCTGTCCGGTCGGTTCCTGGCCGATCGATTTCTGGAAAGCCTTGATCGCGGCGATGGTCTTGCTGCCCATCTCGCCATCCGGCTTGCCGGCGTCGAAGCCGTTATTGTTGAGGATCGCCTGGATGTTGCGCATCGCCTTTTTCATATCGATCGAGGCAGTCTTGGTACCCTTGCCGACCCAAGTGTCGGGCACATCGACCGAATTGGCCTTGGCGTCGAGCGGCGTCAGTTTCCAGGCGTCGAATTTCGCCTTGGCGCTCGTCAACTGTTCGGGCTTCAGCGCCTTGCCGACTTCGTCGCGCTTCTGAGCGGCATCGGCATCGCCGTCACGGGCAGCAACGGAAAACCACTTGTAGGATTCTTCCAGATCCTGGCTCACCCCGTTGCCGCGGGCAAAGAGGATGGCGAGATTGAACTGGCTGTCGCGGATGCCGCGATCGGCGGCCATGGCAAACCATTTACCGGCACCGGCAAAATCCGGCGCGGCATCGCCGCCGCTTGCCAGCATCACGGCAAGATTGTGCATGGCGCTGGCATTGCCCTTTTCGGCAGCCTGCTGATAGAGCGTGCGGGCTTTCTTCAGGTCGCGGCCAACGCCGGTGCCCTTTTCGTAGAGGCTGGCCAGCCGGTACTCGGCGGGAATGACGCCAGCATCGGCCGCGCGCTGATACCATTTCGCCGCCTGGGCGAGATCAGCCTTGATGCCGCGGCCTTCGGTATAGACCGCGCCGATTTCGAACATTGCCAGGGGATCACCCTTTCTGGCAGCCTCGGCCAGCGCCTCCGGCTTGATCTCGGCGGGAACGGCAAGCGCGGTTTCGCCTGCGGCGGGCTGGGCCGTGGCGGTGGTGGCAGCGTCCTTTGCCCCGTCCAGGCCTATTGCGGCTTCCGGTGCTCCACCTTCGATGACTGGCGACAGCATCTTGATGCTGGCCTCTCCGGTTTCCGGCATGGCCTGCGCGGCGTCCGGCAATTTGGCTTCCGGCTGCACGGTTGTTCCGGATGCCGCCGTTTCCGGCTGGATCGTCTGCGGCCCGGCGGCGGGCTCTCCGGCTGTGAGTTCCTCGGTCGGCGGCTGCAACGAACTTAGCGGCACGACGTCGGTATCGGTGTCGGCCGCCTCTGTCGCAGGAGCGGCATTGGCCATTGCCGGCGTTTCCGCTGCCACGGGAATTTCATTGGTCACCGGCTGTTCGATGGCGGCCACCGGCGCCTCGACAGGTGCCTGCTCGCCACGGATCAGCGTATTGACCAGCGGATAGGACATGATCGCCAGAAGTACGGCGCCAACCGCCATCAGGATCGGACGGCGATGACGGGAAAGAGCGCCGCCGATCGGAGATGCGCTCGCACCGCCCTTGCCGCGGTTCATCGTATCGACTTCTTCAGCCGCCTGCTGTGCGGCACGGCGGGCAGCCGCGATAAAGTCTGCCTTGTCCGTTTCGCTCGGCGGCACGCTGCGGCCGGTCTGGCCGGCGCGCACGCGTTCGAGGATCTTCTTCACGTCCGGAACGCCGGAGCCCGGCTCCAGCAACTGGTTGGCCACATCCGGCTCGATCGTGTCAGCCGCGTCGATCGGCGGCGTCGGGTCGATGACCTGACGCTCGACGGCACGAACGGGCTCCGTATGCTTGCCGGTAAACCGCTTGGCAATCCCGGCAAGGAGGCCGGGCTTACCGGCGGGCGCCGGCGCGGTCTTGATATCGCTCTGATGCACGGCCGCCTGTTCGGCGGCCACGGCAACGGCTTCAGCTACCTCTTCACGCGATGGGCCGGCAGGCTCCGCCGCATCGGCGAGCCCGTGCATGTCGCGCTTCAAATCTTCGTAGCGGCGTCCGAAATCAGCTTCGGCGAAGGGATCATCCTGCGTCTCGAAGGCCGGTTGTGCCGCCCGGGGCATCTGCGGCTGGCTGTCCAGTCCACGCGAACCGAAGGCGCGGGGCACGTCCTGTTGCTGGCCGCGCTCTTCCAGCCGCTCCAGCTTTTCGGCGATATGGACAAGAGTTTCGTGCAACGCCTCGAAGGTGCGCGCCGTGCGCTCCTCGCTCGAGCGGCTCATGTCTTCCAGAACCTTGAGATCGTCGGCCAGCGCCGAGATCGCGGCCATGTCCGTGCCACCCGAAGCGGATTGGCCCATGCCGTTCTTCGAATAGGCCTCCATCACCGCTTCGGCCGCCTGGCGGGCTGCCTCGATGATGTATTCGTCGCTGGTCGCCAGATAATCCTCAAGCGCGCTCATCCGGCCTTCGAATTCGGCGGGAACGGCAGCAGGCGTCATTTCGCGCGGCTGGCTGACGAGGCTCGACAGGTTGGCGATCTGCTCCTGCAGGCTGCGCAGCATCTCGCTGTCATCGTAAGGGGCCGCGTGGGTTTCCTCGAGGCGGATGGCGATATCGGACAGCTGGCCTTCGAGCCGTTCGAAACGGGCATCGCCGGCATAGGACGCCTGCGGCATGTCCAGCTGGTCGATCCGACGGGCGAGATCGTCGAGACGTTCGGCAAGCGCATCGTTGAGTGAACCCTGGTCGAGCGCATCGATCTTGCGGGAAATATCGGAGAGATATCCCGTCAGGTCCGGCTGGGCGGAAACCTTCTGCGAGCGCTCCAGCATCTGCGATAGCTGTTCGAGGCGCTCTTCAAGGCGCACCGCTGCCTCTTCGTTGGCCAGTTCCTCGACCCGCGCGGCCAGGGCCTCGATGCGCGAGCCGACGCCAGCGTCGGCCGGCCGCTGCAGGGTGTCGATCTGGCGGGAAAGATCGGCAAGACGGCCTTCGACACGGGTCACGCCGGCGCTGTCGGGAACGGCTGTACGGCCGCTGGCAACAATGGCGCGGCTGATCTCGTCGAGACGCGCATCCAGATCGGCGAATTGCGACGCCATATGGCGGCCGTCCGGCTGCATGTGGCGGCCGATCATCTCGATCGCCTGCGCCACCGAAACCAGCTTGTCTTCCAAAGCGTGAATAGCCGGGCCGCTGTTCATCGAGCCGATCTGCGACTTGATCTCGTCGAGCCGGTAGGCAAGCGCCACCAGCTCGTCGTCGCGGTTCGCATCAAACGCGTTCATCCGGTCTTCGACACCGGTCCAGCGCGCCTCGATGCGATGCACGCTGTCCTCGCGGGCAAGACCATCGATCATCAAGCGCAACTCGTCGAACTCGACCTTGAGCGCGTCGGCCTGTGAGGGCGATGCCTGCCGGCCAAGCTGGTTGATACTGTCGGACAACCGCTGCAGATCGCCGCGGATATCCTCCGCCATCGTCTGGTCCTGTGCCGCATCTGCGGTGATGCCGCGGATTTCCGCGCGCAGCGCCGTCATCTCGCGCGACAATCCGTCGGCAATGTCCTTCTTCAATTCCTGGCGCAGACCGACAAGCGCCTGGGCGATCTCGGCCATGGCCGGATCCGGGCGCTGTTGCTCGCTGCGGTATTGCTCCGAGCGCAGCGGTTCGCTGCGAACAGGTTCCGGGCGCTGGCGGATGGTGTCCGGGCGCAGGTTTTCCCGACGCAGGTTGTCTGGACGGGCCGGCTCACGACGGAACGGCTCGCTGCGATAGGTCTCGCTGCGCAGCGGTTCGCTGAGCGGCGGCGCCACCGGGGGCTCACGACGGGACTGCACCGGAGGCTGGAAGGCCGGAGCCTGAAACGAAGGAACGCTGCGCTCTTCATAGGCACGCGGTTCCGAAGGTGGCTGGATACGATCGCGAACGGTGTCACGTTCACGAAAGGCATCGCGCTCCCGCGTGGCCGTCAGTGTGCGCTGCCGCTGCATGATTTCCGTGATCGGGTCGGGAGTGGCCAGCGGACGATCGTGCTCGGCCGCGCCACGGCCCCGCTGATCACGCCCGGCTGCTCCCATCAATCCTTCGATGCGCGCTTCCAGCCCTTCGATCGTGCGGTTCAGCGCATCGAGGGATGACCTGTCGCCATAGGACTCGGCGCCCGGACGTGGAGTGTTTGATCGCGATCCGTTCATCGTACTTCGCCTCTTTCATCGGCCTTGATCGGAATCCGGGCTTCTGAAAGGCAAATCCCGCCTTCCGGGCGTTCCGGTACCGATCCGGACAGAGCTGCAACGACGCGAAGACAAAGACTATTGCAACTGTGACCATCTCAACACGCACTTTCACGAAACGTGGTAAATAAGCCGTTAACCTGACTGAAAATTTTTTAACGATTTGCGCGCATGCTGGCGTCGGGAGGCTTCCACAGGACAGTGTCGGCATAGCCGGCTTGCCGGCCGATGAGCGATCAAAATTTGCCGGCCAACAAATTTTGACGTTTACGCGCACGTCAAAATTTTGTAGCGTAGTGAAAATGACATGGGAGCGGTTCAGGAAACGCTGCTCCATGACACGGTTACAGGTGAGGAACACGAGACATGCCCAGCTATAAGGCCCCGGTCGAAGACACGCTTTTCATTCTCAACGACGTTCTTGGCATCGAGCGCCACAACAACTTGCCCGGCTTTGCCGATGCGACGCCCGACATGATCGAGGCGATCGTCGGCGAAGCGGCCAAGCTCGCCGAGGAAGTGCTGTTCCCGGTCAACCTTTCGGGCGACCAGGAAGGCTGCAAGCGCAACGACGATGCGACGGTGACCACGCCTAAGGGCTTCAAGCAGGCCTTCGACCAGTACCGCGAGGGCGGCTGGCTCGGCCTGTCGGTTCCCGAAGAATTCGGCGGCCAGGGCCTGCCCTATACGCTCCACACCGCGGTTGGCGAATATATGTCGTCGGCCAACATGGCGCTGACCATGTATCCGGGCCTGACCCAGGGCGCGATCGCCGCCATCCTCGTCCACGGCACCGACGCGCAGAAGGCAACCTATCTGCCGAAGATGGTGGCGGGCGACTGGACCGGCACCATGAACCTCACCGAGCCCCATTGCGGCACCGACCTTGGCCTGCTCCGGTCCAAGGCCGTGCCGCAAGGCGACGGCTCCTACAAGATTTCTGGCCAGAAGATCTTCATCTCTGCCGGCGAACACGACATGGCCGGCAATATCATCCATCTGGTGCTTGCCCGCATCGAAGGTGCGCCGGAAGGGGTGAAGGGCATTTCTCTGTTCATCGTGCCGAAATTCCATGTCGAGGCAGACGGTTCCGTCGGTGCGCGCAATACGGTTTCGTGCGGTGCGATCGAACACAAGATGGGCATTCACGGCAACGCGACCTGCGTCATGAACTATGACGAGGCAGTCGGCTATCTCATCGGCACGGAGAACAAGGGCTTGAACGCCATGTTCGTGATGATGAACGAGGCCCGCCTCGGCGTCGGTCTGCAGGGTCTGTCGGTGGCCGAAGTCGCCTATCAGAACGCCGCCAACTATGCCCGCGACCGCATCCAGGGCCGCTCGCTCTCCGGCGCCAAGGCTCCGGACAAAAAAGCCGACCCGATCATCGTCCATCCCGACGTGCGCCGCGTCCTGATGACCATCAAGGCCTTCAACGAGGCCGGCCGTGCCTTCACGCTGTGGACGGCGCTCAAGTCCGACATCGCCCATCGCGGCGACAACGACGCTGACCGCCAGACAGCCGACGATATCCTCGGCCTGATGACCCCAATCCTCAAGGGCGTCCTGACAGACAAGGGCTTCGACCATGCCGTCATGGCCCAGCAGCTGTTCGGCGGCCACGGCTATATCGAAGAACACGGCATGAGCCAGTATGTCCGCGATGCCCGCATCGCCATGATCTATGAAGGTGCCAACGGCATCCAGGCGCTCGACCTCGTCGGCCGCAAGCTGGCGCTGAACGGTGGCCGGGCGATCACCGCCCTGTTCAAGGAAATCGGCGATTTCTGCGAGGAAAACCGTTCCCACGAGAATCTTAGTCCCTACACCAAGGGTCTGAAGAAGGGCTTGAACGACCTGCAGGCGGCGACCATGTGGTTCATGGGCAATGCCATGGCCAAGCCCGACAATGCCGGCGCCGGTTCGACCGACTACATGCACCTCTTCGGCCTCGTCGTGCTCGGCTACATGTGGGCGAAGATCGCCAAGACCGCGGAGGAAAAACTGGCGGAAGGTGCTGGCGGCCGCGAAGCCTTTTTGAAGAACAAGCTCGTCACGGCGAAATTCTTCATGGAGCGCATCATGCCGGAAACGGCACTGCGCAAAGCCCGCATCGAAACCGGCGCCGACACGATGATGGCGCTCGATGCGGCGGCGTTTTGAGGCGTTGGACAAACCCAAGGAAAGTTATACACTGATATAACTTTCCGATGGAGATGAAAATGGCTGTATCGACACTACGCAATGTGGGCGGTTCGGTGATGATGGCCATCCCGAAGCCCCTGCTCGAAACGCTCGGCCTCACGGCGAATGCCAAGCTTGATGTGACGATCGAGGACGGCAAACTTGTGGCAGTGCCGAAGGCCCGTCCGAAGTACACGCTGGAAGAATTGCTCGCTCAATGCGATCCGGATGCGCCGTTGACGCCCGAAGACCGTGAGTGGATGGACGCCCCGCCAGTCGGCCGGGAAATCATCTGATGGAGCGTGGCGAGATCTGGCATGTCGACCTGGAGCCAACGAAGGGACGCGAGCAAGCCAAGGCACGATATGTACTGGTATTGACGCCACGCGCATTCAATCAGCTTGGCACACCGGTCGTGGCACCCATCACCAGCGGCGGCGAATTCGTCCGGATGCAGGGGTTTGCGGTGTCGCTGTCGGGAGCCGGCACCAAAGCCAACGGCGTCGTTCTTTGCAATCAGCTTCGCGCCATCGACCTGAAGGCGCGAAATGCAAGATTTTCGGAAGCCGTACCGGATTTCATCACGGATGAGGTTCTGGCCCGGGTTTCGACACTGTTTGAATAGAATTCATGAATGGAAGGGCGCTGACAAGCGCGCCCCATAGGGAGATGAAACTATGACCGACGTCTTCGTTTACGACCACGTGCGCACGCCGCGCGGCCGGGGCAAGAAGGATGGCGCGTTGCACGAAGTGCCGACGCCGCGGCTCGCCGCCAAGGTGCTGCAGGCGATCCGCGACCGCAACGGGCTCGATACGTCCACCGTCGACGACATCATCATGGGCTGCGTCGATCCGGTGTTTGAAGCCGGCGCCGTCATCCCCAAGGCCGCGGCCTTCGAGGCCGGTTATTCCAACAAGGCCCCCGGCATGCAGATCTCGCGCTTCTGCGCCTCAGGCCTCGACGCCATCAACTTCGCCGCCGGCAAGATCGCCTACGGCGCCGACGACATCGTGATTGCCGGTGGCGTTGAATCCATGTCGCGCGTCGGCATGGGCATGTCCGGTGGTGCCTGGTACATGGACCCGTCTGTCAACTTCCCCGGCTATTTCATGCCGCAGGGCGTCTCGGCCGACCTGATCGCCACCAAATACGGATTCTCCCGCGATGACGTCGACGCCTATGCCGTCGAGAGCCAGAAGCGCGCCGGCCATTCCTGGGACAAAGGCTATTTCGACAAGTCGGTCATCCCGGTAAAGGACCAGAACGGCATCGTCATCCTCGCCAAGGACGAGCACATGCGTCCGACGACGACGATGCAGAACCTTGCCCAGCTTAACCCCTCCTTCCAGATGCCCGGCGAGATGGGCGGCTTCGAGGCCGTCGGCATCCAGGCGCATCCGGAAATCGAGCGCATCAACTATGTCCACCACGCCGGCAATTCGTCGGGTATCGTCGATGGCTCGGCCGCAGTCCTGCTCGGCTCGAAGGCCGGCGGCGAGGCGATGGGGTTGAAGCCCCGCGCCCGCATCAAGGCGTTTGCCAATATCGGCTCCGATCCGGCGTTGATGCTGACCGGCCCGGTCGACGTCACTGAAAAACTCCTGAAGCGCGCCGGCATGACCATCGCCGATATCGACCTGTTCGAGCTCAACGAGGCGTTTGCAGCCGTCGTGCTGCGCTACATGCAGGCCTTCGACATCCCGCACGACAAGATCAACGTCAACGGCGGCGCCATCGCCATGGGCCATCCGCTCGGCGCCACCGGCGCGATGATCCTCGGCACCGTGCTCGACGAGCTGGAACGCCGCGGCCTGCAGACTGCGCTAGTCACGCTCTGCATCGGTGCCGGCATGGGCACGGCGACGATCATCGAGCGGGTCTAGTCCAGGCCTTCGTCATGGTCGGGCTTGACCCGACCATCCACAGCCCCGCGGCATGGATCCTCGGGTCATCCTCGGGTTCAACCCGAGGACGAGGATGACGGAGAGGAGAACGCGCGAATGACCGGAACAGAATTTCAGGGAGAGAACCCCATCATGAGCACCTACACCAATTTCACCATCGAAACCGATGCCGACGGCATTGCGCTCGTCACCTGGAACATGCCCGACAAGTCGATGAACGTGTTCACGGCCGAAGTGATGACCGAACTCGACGCCATCGTCGATCAGACCGTCGCCGACGCCGCCGTCAAGGGCGTCGTCTTCACGTCGGGCAAGTCGACCTTCTCCGGCGGCGCTGATCTGTCGATGATCAAGGGCATGTTCACGCTTCAAGCTGAACAGAAGAAACTCGACCCTGACAATGCCGCGCAAAAACTGTTTGACCTGACCGGCAAGATGACCGGCCTGTTCCGCAAGCTCGAAACCTGCGGCAAGCCATGGGTTTCGGCGATCAACGGCACCTGCATGGGCGGCGCGTTTGAATTGTCGCTGGCCTGCCAC
This sequence comes from Pararhizobium sp. P1_E7, assembly GCF_056405855.1. Taxonomy (NCBI): domain Bacteria; kingdom Pseudomonadati; phylum Pseudomonadota; class Alphaproteobacteria; order Hyphomicrobiales; family Rhizobiaceae; genus Pararhizobium; species Pararhizobium sp. P1_E7. Next base: position 109,538 of record NZ_JBFUBH010000010.1, read on the forward strand.
GGCCGCGTCGCCGCCAATTCCAAAACGGTGAAGCTGGCACTGCCCGAGGTCAAGGTCGGCATCTTCCCCGGCGCCGGCGGCACGCAGCGCGTTCCGCGGCTGACCAACGCCCAGGACGCCCTGCAGATGATGACCACCGGCTCCTCGCTCACCCCGCAGCGCGCCAAGGCGATGGGCCTGATCCACGAGATCGCCGAGCCCGCCGAGCTGATCAATGCGGCGAAGGCCATGATCAGGAACGGCCTGAAGCCCGTCCAGCCCTGGGACGAAAAGGGCTACAAGGTTCCCGGCGGCGGCATCTGGACGCCGGCTGCGGCCCAGCTCTGGCCGGCAGCGTCGGCCATCCTGCGCCGCGAGACCGCCGGCAACTATCCGGGCGGCCTTGCCATCCTCAAATGCGTCTATGAAGGCCTGCAAGTCCCCTTCGATACGGGACTGAAGATCGAGCAACGCTATTTCACCGAGATCCTGCAGACCACCGAGGCCTTCTCGATGATCCGCTCGCTGTTCATCTCGATGCAGGAACTCGGCAAGGGCGCCCGCCGCCCGGCCGGCATCCCGAAGTCGGACCTGAAGCAGATCGGCGTCGTCGGCGCCGGCTTCATGGGTGCCTCGATCGCCTATGTCGCCGCCGCCGCCGGCATCGCCGTCACCCTGATCGACCGCGACATGGAGGCTGCCACCAAGGGCAAAACACACTCCGATGGTCTGGTGAAGGACTCGATCGGTAAGGGACGGCTGACGCAAGAACAGGGCGAGGCCCTGCTGGCGCTGATCACTCCGTCTGCCGACTACAACGACCTGAAGGACGTCAAGCTCGTTGTCGAGGCCGTGTTCGAGGATCGCCAGGTCAAGAAGGACGTGATCGAGAAGGTCGAGGCGGTGCTTGGCGAAGACGCCATCTTCGCCTCCAACACCTCGACCCTGCCGATCACGGGCCTTGCCAAGAATTCGAAGCGTCCGGCCCAGTTCATCGGCATCCACTTCTTCTCGCCGGTCGAGAAGATGATGCTGACGGAAGTCATCCTCGGCAAGGAAACCGGCGACAAGGCGCTGGCCACGGCACTGGATTTCGTCGCCAGCATCAAGAAGACGCCGATCGTCGTCAACGACACGCGCGGCTTCTATGTCAATCGCTGCGTCTTCCGCTATATCCACGAAGCCTATGACATGCTGATCGAAGGCGTGCCGGCGGCGATGATCGAAAATGCCGCCAAGATGGCCGGCATGCCGGTCGGCCCGCTGTCGCTCAACGACGAAGTGGCGATCGACCTCTCGCAGAAGATCCTCAAGGCCTCGATCGCCGATCTGGGCGAAGCCTCGGTCGATCCGTGCCATATGACGCTGATCAACAAGCTGGTGGACGATCTCGACCGCCGCGGCCGCAAGAACGGCAAGGGCTTTTACGATTATCCGGCCAAGCCCGCCAAGAAGTCGCTCTGGCCGGGCCTGAAAGACCTCTTCGAGCAGAAGCCGGCCGAGACCTTCGACGTCGAGACCATCAAGCAACGCTTCCTCGTCACCATCGCGCTTGAAGCCGCCCGCACCATCGAGGAAGGCATCGTCACCGACCCGCGCGAGGCCGATGTCGGCTCCATCCTCGGTTTCGGCTTTGCCCCCTATACCGGCGGCACGCTGAGCTACATCGACGGCATGGGCGTCAAGACCTTCGTGGCGCTGTGCGAAAAGCTGGCCGCCTCCTACGGCGACCACTTCCAGCCGACGCCGCTGTTGAAGGACATGGCCGCCAAGGGCGAGACGTTCTATGGCCGGTTTGATCCCTATGGGACAGCCGTGAAAGCCGCCTGACGCCGCCCGGCGAAATCCGATCGCCATCGGACAGGCCCTGCGGGGCCTGTCCGACCATTCGTCCTGCAGCTTGCGGCAGACATTGGCCGCACGCCCGGCATCTGGTCCAATCCGGCCCCGTTGACTATGTTTCCTCGATTAGCGGAGGAGAACAATGACCAGCGAACCGTCAGGAAAGCCGGAAAAGACCGCCAAGAAAACGGCCCCGGCCAATCCGGGCAAAACGCCCGCCCCCACGCGCAGCAAGACCGCAACGAAGAAACAACCCACGACGGCGCCCGCCGAAAACGCCGCGGCACCCGCAAAACCCGTCCTTCTGTCGGGCGGCAATCCCCAGATACCCAAGGGCGATGGCGACGCCCCCGTGCAGGCCTATATCGCCGCCATGCCCGGCTGGAAAAGCGACGCCGGCCGCCGCCTGGACGCGCTGATCACCCGCACCGTTCCCGGCCTGCACAAGGCCGTCAAATGGAACTCGCCCCTCTACGGAATAGAAGACAAGGGCTGGTTCCTCGGCATCCACTGCTTCGCCAAATACATCAAGCTCGCCTTCTTCCGCGGCACCTCGCTCACCCCCGTCCCTCCGGTCGGTTCCAAGAACGCGGAGACGCGGTATTTTCATATCTATGAGAATGATGAACTGGATGAGGCGCAGCTGGCCGTTTGGGTGCGACAGGCCAGCGATCTGCCGGGTGAGCGGATGTGAGGGGGCAATCGCCAGGAAGCAACTTTAGAGGAAACCGCGGGGAAGCCAACGGTGGACGACCGCCGGCAAWGCCGGCGGTCGAAGCTGCGCTCAGGCCGCCATGCCCTGGATGGCCGAGACCTGCCAATCGCCGCCACGCTTGCGCAGGAAGGTCCAGAGTTCGACGGCCTCCGTCAGCTTGTCCGGATCGCCCTCGACGACGCGGCCGGTTACGCGGTCGCGGGTGACATCGATGCTCTCGTAGCGCATGGCAACGGTGGCGTAGTCGTCGCCGTTTTCGTTCCAGGCTTCCGCCACATCGCCCTGAACCAGATGCACGTCGCTGACCTCGTTCTTCAGGCCCTTCGTGGCGTTCTCGCTGAGTTCCTCGGCCAGCCACGACATCGCCTCCGGCGTCGTCAGCTTGCGCAGCGTGCCGTAATCTTCTGCCGCATAGGCCGCCTGAACCTTTTTCAGCATCGCCTCGAACTGGCCAAGATCGTCCTCGCCGACGCCGATTTCGTCAGTCGATTGATCGGCCATGCGCGGCTGCGCCGGACGCGCTGCCCCGCCACCGATAGAAGGGATCTTGAAGGACGGCATGCCCGATCCAAAGCCCGAACCCGAACTTTGGCCCTGCGTGCCAAAACCCTGCATCGGCGCGCTGCCAGCGGCCTCACGCGGCGCGTAGCCTGCTGGCGCCGCGGTCTGGCGGCCGCGCAAGAAGCGCAGGGCAAGCATCACCGCACCGGCGATCAGCGCCATCTGCAGGATCAGCCCGAGGAAGCCGGCAGCGCCGCCAAGCCCGTTGCCCATCATCATGCCGATCAGGCCGCCAAGCGCCAGACCGCCGAGCATGGAGCCGGCGAAGCCGCCGAAGAAACCGCCCGGACGCTGGGGACGGGCCGCCTGGCCCATGTTCTGCTGGGCAGCGCCGGGCGTGGTGGCCTGGCTCTGCGGGGTCATCGTCCGGTTGATCGGCGTCGCATCGGCCGGGGCCGTGCGGGTGACCGGCGGCTGCGAGAATGTGCGGGTGCCGCGGCTGCCGAAGCCGCTGCCGGCGCGGCGCGCCTCAGCCAGATCGACCACCGTCAGCATCACCATGGAAGCAACCGCAACGGTCGCAAGAACGCGTCCAAACCTAAACATGAAACCAAATCCTGTTGTTCACTCCCGGCCCGCCAGCGCGGGCCTCGTGGGAGACATATGGGACATTGGCCGGCGAATTGAAGGCTTTTGCGCCGCAATTCACGGTAAAGCGGGCGGAAAGGCTTTGTGCGCGGCTGAAAAAGATGGCCTGCGAAAATCCCCGCCGCTCAATCCGGCGATAGTTCCAAAAGAAAAGGCGGCACAACAGCGGCCGCCTTTTCCCCGTTGCTTTTATCGGCCTGCCTTAGCCGATGAAGGTTTCGTAAAGCAGTTTGAGATTGAGCACGACGATGATCGAGGCAACGGCCCAGGCGATGGCGGCGACGTATTTCGGGATGACGAAAGTGCCCATCTTCTTTTTGTCGGAGACGAAGCGCACCAGCGGAATGACCGCGAAGGGCAGTTGCATCGACAGGATGACCTGGCTGAAGACCAGGAGTTCGGCCGTGCCCTTTTCGCCATAAATCCAGGTAACGACGACGACCGGCACGATGGCGATGCCGCGGGTGATGAGGCGGCGGGCCCACTGCGGAATGTGCAACCGCAAGAAGCCTTCCATGACGATCTGGCCGGCCAGCGTCGCCGTCACCGTCGAATTGAGGCCGGAGGCAAGCAGCGCCACGGCAAACAGCGTCGAGGCGATACCGAGGCCCAAGAGCGGCGACAGGAGTTCGTAGGCCTGGCCGATCTCGGCGACATCGGCGCGGCCGTTGGCATGGAAGACCGAAGCGGCGATGATCAGGATGGCGGCGTTGATGAACAGCGCCAGCATCAGCGCGATGGTGCTGTCCGTGGTCGCCCATTTGATCGCATCGCGCTTGCCCTCGTCGGTGCGCTTGTAGTTGCGGGTCTGGACGATCGAGGAATGCAGGTAGAGATTATGCGGCATGACGGTGGCGCCGATGATGCCGATGGCGATGTAGAGCATGGCCGGGTTGGTCACCACTTCGCTCGACGGCAGGAAGCCGTAGAGAACGGCTGCGACCGGCGGTGCTGCGGCAGCGATCTGGATGATGAAGCAGCCGGCAATGACGATCAGAAGCGCAATGACAAAGGCCTCGAGGAACCGGAAACCCTTGTTCATCAAAAGCAGAAGCAGGAAAGCGTCGGCAGCGGTGATCAGCGCGCCGCCGATCAGCGGGATGCCGAACAAAAGCTGCAGCGCGATTGCCGTACCGATCACCTCGGCGAGATCGCAGGCGATGATTGCCGCTTCGCAGGCAAGCCAGAGCAGGAAGTTGACGGGCCGGGAATAGGTATCGCGGCAGGCCTGGGCCAGATCGCGGCCGGTGGCAATGCCGAGCCGGGCCGCGAGCGCCTGCAGGAGGATCGCCATCAGGTTGGACAAAAGGATAACCGTCAGCAGCGTATAACCGAACTGCGAGCCACCGGCGATGTCGGTCGCCCAGTTGCCGGGATCCATGTAGCCGACCGACACCATGTAGCCGGGGCCGACGAAGGCGAGCAGGCGGCGGAACCAGGTACCGCCGGAAGGCACGGGAATGGTAGAATTGACTTCCGGAAGACTGGCGCGCGCGTCCTCCCTTGGATTGGAGAAAGTCCAGCTTTGCTGTGGAGGAAGGACGGCTTCGGAATTGGACATGCACGGTCTCCGGGTACGGGAATGGGCTCTGTTGTCTCGAACCTATGCCAAGGCTCAACATTATGCAATATGCTATATTGTATCGTTCCGGCTTTTTTTAACCGCCCTGTCCACGGTGGAAGACAGGAATTATGCAGTATGAAAAATCGAAGCTCGTGCTATGAAACCGCAAAAGCATTGAAATTGAAGACGACAGAGAGGATCACCCCTTGCCGCGCCGCCCCGTTCCCCGCACGGATCCGCTTCCAGATGCGGATATTCATTCCGAGGGTTTCCGGCATACCCGCGAAGCGCGGCGCGGTGCGTTGATCGAGGATTATGTCGAACTGATCGCCGACCTGATCGAGGATGGTAATGAGGCGCGGCAGGTGGACATCGCCGCCCGCCTGGGCGTGGCACAGCCAACGGTCGCCAAGATGCTGGCAAGACTTGCTTCCGAAGGCCTGGTGTCGCGCAAACCCTATCGCGGCGTGTTCCTGACCGATGCCGGCCAGAAGATGGCGCTCGAAAGCCGCGCGCGCCACCAGACGGTGGAAGCCCTTCTGCGCTGCCTCGGCGTCAGCCCGGAAACCGCCCGCATCGATGCCGAGGGCATCGAGCATCATGTCAGCGGCGAAACGCTGGAAGCCTTCCGCCGGTTCATCGCCAGGAAGGCCTGATCTAGCCGGTCCTCAGCCGCCGGCCGAACCGCTCGCCGAGAATGATGATCATGCCGGCGGAAAAGATCAGGGCAGCGCCGGCAAAAACCTGGGTTGCAGGAATATCGCCCCAAATCAGGAAGCCGAGCCCGAAAGCCCAGATCAGCGAGGAATATTCGAAGGGCGCCAGCATGGAGACCGGCGCCCGCCGCATGCCCTCGAACAGCGCATATTGTGCGATGCCGGCAATCAGCCCCGTGCCAACCATCAGCCCGACATCCATCAGACTTGGCGGAACCCAGGTGACGACGACGGCAATGCCGGTGAAGACAATGAAGAAGCCGCTCGACAGCATCATCTGCACCAGCGTCACTTCCTGCATCGCGGTCTTGCGCAAGAGCACCGTCGAAATTGCCCAGAACACAGCCGCCTGCAGCGCCAGCCAGACCGGCAAGGACAGTGTCATGCCCGATCCGAACGGGTCGGTCGCCACCAGCACACCGGCGAAACCGACGAGAACGGCGATCCAGCGCAAGGGAGGCACAACCTCCTTCAGAATCGGCACGGCGAGAATGGTGATCAGGATCGGCGCCGCGTAGTAGAGTGTCGTCAGTTCGGCCAGGCCCAGATCGCGCGCCGCCGTATAGTAGGACAACCAGGCTGCGAGCAGAAGCAGGTTGCGCAGGATCATCGGCTTGAGCACCGGCGAACGCAGGGAGCGGATGACGATCGGACCCCGGCCGATGGCGGCGCAGATCGCAAAGATCGTTACGCTGCGCACGAATAGGATCTGCCAGACCGGCAATGCCACCACCAGCCATTTGACCGAGGCGTCCTGCAGCGTGAACAGGAAATAGGAAAAGATCGTCAGCAGAATGCCTGATAGCACGGAGGTATTCACGCAAGGCTCCCGGACGCAAATCGTCCGCGGTCTGTGATATCGCGAGGCCCGTGCACAAGGAAGAGGCATGTCAGCGAGGCTGTGTGGCGAAAAATGGGGGCGCGACAGAAAATAGTCGCCCGGGGACCCGCACAATCCGGACGCAGACCACCCGCGCATCGAGGCTCAATAGCGCTTCGTCAAAGCCCGATCACCGACAGCATGACGAAGGTTGCGAACAGGACGAAATGTGTCATGCCCTCGATGGCATTGGTTTCGCCGTCATTGAGATTGATGGCGGCGACGATGAGGGTAATCGTCACCATCACCGTCTGCACCGGCGACATCGCCATGATGAAGGGCTGGCCGGTGTAGAGCGCGATCGCCTCCATCACCGGCACCGTCAGAATGACGGTGGAGAGCGAGGCCCCGAGCGCGATGTTGACGACAGCCTGCATCCGGTTGGCAAGGGCTGCCCGCATCGCCGTCATGATCTCCGGCGAGGCTGAAATGGCGGCAACGACGATTGCCGCCAGAACCGGCGGCGCGCCGCTTCCCTTCAGACCAGCCGTCAGAAGGCCCGACATGATCTCGGCCAGGATGCCGATGATCACGACACCGGCGATCAGGATGGCGATGGATACAGCCACCGGCTCGTCTTCTGGCGCGCGCTTCTCGGCACCTTCGCGCTTGGGGTAGCTGTAGCTGAAGAAATAGCTGTGCACGCCCACCTGCATCTTCAGGAAGACCGCATAGAGCGTCACCATCGCGACGATCGTGAAGGCCGAATAGAGGTGCCATTTGGCCGCCGGAATGAATTCCGGCACAATCATCGAAATGCCCATCGCCGTCAGGATCATGACGCTATAGGTGCGGCTGGAATCGTCATTATAGGATTGCTCGCCGTGCTTCAGGCCGCCCAGCAGCGCTGCCAGCCCGAGAATGCCGTTGATGTCGAGCATAACGGCGGAGTAAATCGTATCGCGCACCAGCGTCGGCGAGATTTCTTCTCCGCTCATCATGATCGCCAGGATGATCACCTCGACGAGAACCGCCGACAGCGTCAGGATCATCGTGCCGTAGGGGTCGCCGACCTTGGCGGCCAGCACTTCGGCATGATGAGCGACGCGCAGCGAAGCAAGGACGATGGCAAAGACCAGCACGGCAGCGCCGGCAAGGGCGGCGATTTGCCCGGATTGAAGCAGCGCATGTTCGAACAGGAAGCCGGCGGCAGCGAAAATGAGCGCTGCGCCCAGCAGGATTTCGGACTTCAAAATCGAGAACAAATGCGGCCTCGCAACCAGCGGGATGGGGTTTACCGGAGTATAGGCGGCATGCGGCGCATTTCAATCGGACCGGCGGGTGATTACCGCCGGAAAGAGACAGGATTATTTTCCTTTCACACTTTACTCCATCCTGCATTTTGGCTAATCTCGGCAGACAAACAGGCAAGATGGCAAGAAGCCAAAACATAGGTCAAAACCCAGGAAAGCGTCACGCTTCACCACTCGCAGGATGTGCAACGATGTTTTCACATGACCGCATCTGGAGTGCGATCGATGCGCTCGCCGAGCGGCATCAACTATCCCCTTCGGGTCTCGCCCGGCGGGCAGGCCTCGATCCGACCTCCTTCAACAAGTCCAAGCGCCATTCCGCCGATGGCCGCGAGCGCTGGCCGTCGACAGAATCGATCGCCAAGGTTTTGGACGCGACCGGCTCGACGATCAACCAGTTCATGGAATTCCTGCGGCCGGGGCCCATATCCGCCTCCTTGCCGGAGGGCGCCTTTCCGCCGCAGACAGGCTCCATTCCGCTGCTTGGCTTTGCCCAGGCAGGCGCCGGCGGCTTCTTCGACGATGGCGGCTTTCCGGCGGGACAAGGCTGGGATGTCGTCGAGTTTCCAGCCGCGCCCGGCACCAAAACCGGTGTCTACGCGCTGGAAATCCAGGGGGACAGCATGCTGCCGCTCTATCGCGACGGCGACGTGCTGATCGTCGAACCCGGTGCGCAGATCCGCCGCGGCGACCGCGTGGTGGTCAAGACGACCGAGGGCGAGGTGATGGCCAAGGTTTTGGTGCGCCAGACGCCGCGCAGCATCGAGCTGCTGTCGCTCAACCCGGAACACCCCAACCGCCTATTCGAGCTCAGCGACGTCGAATGGATAGCCCGCATCATCTGGGCCAGCCAATAGGACAGTTTTCCTGATGAAGCGGTACCTGCTCACCATTGGCGGCGGCCTCGCCGGAATTGTCCTGACCGTCATCCTGCTGATGACCGGTGCGTCAACCATACAGGGGCGGCAAAGCACCGCTACGCCGGGCCTCACGCTCGAAACCCCTGACATGGCCGATGTGCCCGATCTGGGCGGCGACGGGATGACGGCAGCAGAAACCGGGGGTGGCGAACCAGTCTCCGTCGATCCTGCGCCGATCGATCCTGTGCCCGTCGATCCTGCGATTGGCGATCCTTCCCCCGTCGATCCGGCATCCACGTTGTCCCTGGACAACGGCCTGCCCCAGACGGACGACAAAGCCGTTCGCGATATTGCGCCCGAACACTTCGGCCTGCCCCAGGAAGTGACCGCGCAGCCACTGGAGCGCATCGCGCCCCGCACCCCGCTTTCGCAAGCCGTGATCCGGCCGGAGCCGGTTCCCTCAGTTCTGCGCCACCCGGTCGCGCTGTCAGCGGGTCTCATCCGGTTCGGCGGCCAGCTGCTGCAACTCGACGGCATTGCGCCGCAAGAGGCGGATCGTGTCTGCGGCGAGGCCGGCAAGACATGGCCCTGCGGCGTGGTGGCCCGAACCGCGTTCCGCAATTTCCTGCGGGCTCGTGCGCTTTTATGCATGGTTCCGAAAAACGGCTGGCAGGGAACGCTGACCGCCGCCTGCAGCGTCAACAATATCGATCCCGCCGCGTGGCTTGCCGAAAACGGCTGGGCGGATGCGCCGGCAGGCTCGCCGCTCGCAGCCAAGGTGGACGCTGCGCGCCAATCCGGTCTCGGCTTTTTCGGCGACGATCCGCGCGATTTCAGCACGGCTCCGTCGCCCTTGGATGAACCGGTCCTGCCCGGGGACACCGGTACCGGCATTGATATGACCGGTCAGGGCTTGTAGACGATGCTACGGCATACTTCCTTAAATCGGAATCGATTTGAGGAAGTATGCAGCTAATTTAAAGTGCCACAGCGACCTTTGCGCCTCGTGAATGACGCGCGGCGCTGTAGCGCTTCATAGCTCACAGAACCGGCACAACAATACGGATATCCTATGCCTGAAACCATGAGCCATCATGAAGCTCTCATCTACGTCATGGTGATGATGTCGGCCGTCGATACCGCCATGACCGACAACGAGCTTGAGCGTATCGGCAGGCTCACCAGCTTCCTGCCGGTGTTTGATGGTTTCGACCATGACCATCTGATGCACGCCGCGCGCGAATGCACCGCTCTTCTCGACGGCCCGGAAGGATTGGACATCGCGCTTGAAGTCGTGCGCGAGGCCCTTCCCTCCCGTCTCTACGACACGGCCTACGCGCTGGCGGTCGAGCTTGCCGCCGCCGACCATTCGATCCGCCAGGAGGAAATCCGGCTGCTGCAGCTGCTGCGCGACCGGCTGGGCCTCGACAAGCTGACCTGCGCTGCAATCGAGCGCGGCGCCATGGCCCGCTTCCGCAAATGAAGGGGCGCATTCCGCTTCACGCCAAAGTGCATTCCCCGATCGCGGTGCCGTTGCTCCATAATCCGCAAACAGCGGCTCAATAGATGCCGGCAGGGAAATAGCGCAGATAGATCTCGTTCAGCCGGCCCTTGCGGGACAGTTCCAGCAGCGCATGATCGATCGCCTGTGTCAGCGCCGAATCGCCCTTGCGGTTCATGATCGCCAGCCCCTCGCCGAGAAAACGCTGCGAGAAATAAGCCCCCTTGATCAACGCGCAGCAACCGGCGGCATCGCTGCCGGCGGTCCAGAAGGACAATTGCATGCCGTCTGAAAACACGGCAGCAACGCTCCCCTGTTTCAGACCAGCCAGCATGGCATCGCGGTTCGGAAAAGACCGCGTTTCGAGTTTCGGAAAAAATGCCTTGAGCATGGCCTCGTGCGTGGTGCCCGAAACGGTGCCGACCGCCTTGCCGGCGAGCAGCGCCACCGAAGGATTGGGTCCCATGACCTGGCGGTTGGCCGCGAAGCGGGCTGGCAGCTTCATGAAGGCACGGGAAAAGGCGAAACGCTGCCGCAGTTCCGGGCTTGTGCCGATCCCGGCGATAACGGCCTCCCCTTGCCCGCCGGTCAGCGCCGGTTGCAGCTCCGCGAACGTCACTGCCTGGATCTGGCACTTGGCGGCGATGTCCAGTTCGGCGCAGATTTCGCGGACCAGATCCACATGGAAACCGGCAAGCTTGCCAGACTGGTCGATGAAGTTGAACGGCGGGAAATCGACGGTGGTCAGAAACCGCAGGCGCGCCAGCCCGCTCAAATCCGGTTTTGCAATCCGCTCGCGCGCATCGAACAAAAGCGGCAGATCATGAACGCCTTCCGCAGCCCGCGACACGGCCGGAAAAATTGCAACCAGAAACACGCAAAACGTGAAAATCCCATAAAATTTTAGAGATGCACAGAAAGCGCGTAACATTATGATCATTCCCGAGGCGAGATAGGGGATATTGCCGCACCGCGCGGCAATGGGGTTTTCATGCGTCTGGAAGACTATCCGGACAATTCCGGAATGGCTACCGTCAATGAGCTGCCGGTCAGGCGAACGCGGCCTGATACCGCTGCGGAACGATTCCCGCCAGCGCTCAAACAGGAAGGCCGGCTGCTGCTTCAGATGGGCATCGGCAAGCCTTCGATTGCGCGGGCAATGCTGCTTGCGAAAGCGCATGGCACCACCGTCGAGGATGAACTGCTCGCATCCGGCGAGATCGGCGAGACGATCTATTTCGAGGCGCTGGCTGACACATTGGGGCTTGATTTCATGCCCGATATCGACCCCGCTCAGGTTCAGGATATCGAAGGGCTCGATAGCCAGCTCGCCCGGCCTGAACTCTTGCGGGTTCATCACCCAAGCCGCCCGCCGGTCACGGTGATCGTGCCCTCGCTCGGCCGGCTCTCCGAGCTTGCCGTCCTCCTTGACCGAACGCCGCAACTGCGCCCGTCGCTCGCCGTTTCGACGCCGTCAGCCGTGCGCCAGGCCGCATGGCAGGCCGGCAGCCAACGGCGGGTCCTTGCGACGTCGCGCTCGCTCTTCGAGACCACGCCACTCCACAGCGCCCGCATCACCTTCTGGGGCAAGCAGGGTTTTTATGCCGGGGTCATGCTTTGCTTCATGGCGGCGGCGGCGGCCGTTCTGCCGCTCCTCAGCCTGCTGATGCTGCATATCGTATTGACCTTGTTCTACCTTGCGAATTTCCTGGTCCGGCTTTACGCGCTCGGCTGCGCCTTCCTGCATGAACCCTTAGGCACGCCGGCAAAACCACGGGACGCCGCCGGTCCGCTGCCGGTCTATTCGGTGCTTGTCGCACTCTACAAAGAAGAGAGCGTCGCAGCTCACCTTGTCCACGCGCTCGACCAGCTCGACTGGCCGCGCTCGCGCCTCGACATCAAGCTGATCTGCGAGGAGGACGATGCCGCAACCGTCGCGGCACTCAAGGCTTTGCGGCTGGCGCGCGAGTATGAGATCGTTGTGGTCCCGACCCATATGCCCCGCACCAAGCCGAAGGCTTTGAGCTACGCCTTGCCCGGCGTTCGCGGCACTTACGTAGCGGTTTATGATGCCGAGGACCGGCCGCATCCCAGCCAGTTGCGCGAGGCCCATGCCGCCTTCGCGGCTGCGCCGCAGCATGTCATCTGCCTGCAGGCGCCGCTGGTCATCACCAATGCGCGGCAATCGTGGTGGAGCGCCTTGTTTGCGCTGGAATATGCCGGGCTGTTTCGCGGGCTGCTGCCGATGCTCTCCCTGACCGGCCAGCCTTTGCCGCTCGGTGGCACCTCCAATCATTTCCGCACCATGGAACTGCGAAAGATCGGCGGCTGGGATCCCTATAATGTGACGGAGGACGCCGATCTCGGGCTGCGGTTATACCGGCTCGGTTACCGCTCACGCGTCATCTTCAAACCGACGCTGGAGGAAGCGCCGATCTCGCGGATCGTCTGGCTCGGCCAACGCACGCGCTGGTTCAAAGGCTGGCTGCAGACATGGCTTGTGCTGATGCGCAGGCCCGGCCAATTGGTGGGCGAGATGGGTTGGCTGGCCTTCATCGTCTTCCAGATCCTGATTGCCGGCCTGCTCTTGTCCGCGCTCAGTCATCCCTTTATCCTCGGCTTCCTTGCCTATCTGACATGGCTGATGCTGGAGGACGGCGTGCATGCGGATGACTGGCTGACCTTCTGCCTGCTYATCGGCGATATCGTTAATATTTTCGGCAGCTATGCGGTCTTCATTTCGCTTGGGCTCAACCCGATGAATGCACGCGAGAAACGGGCGGTCGGCTGGCGCTGGATTTTCGTGCCGGTTTACTGGCTGGCCATGTCGCTCGCCGCATGGAAGGCCCTGGCCGAGTTGCGGACCAATCCGTTTTCATGGAACAAGACGCCGCATGTTCCGGTTGGCGGCGACAGTGAGAGCTGACGTTGCGGGAGCCGGGATTGCCAATCGCTGCGGCAGAATTTGACGTCATAGGCAAACTCGCTCTCGAGCAGACCGCGCTCCTCTTCATCGGTTACGCTTTAGCGATTTGCCATATTCGCAATGGCAGTCCTCCCTGAGGAGGCCGCAACATCTGGAATAAGCGGCGTGGACAGCGGAATTGAGCCCGCGCGTTCAGCTTGGGAAGCTCGGAATTAGCCATGCCACCAACACCGTATCCGTCCGCGATGCGAATTTTACGATATGATTGTGCAAAGCGCCGATATCGAGTAGAGACGCCGGATTGAAAACATGGTCGGAAGCCGGTTTTGTATATTCTCACGCAGCATCTCCGTGTCGTCGCAGCTCTCGTCATTCGCGAAATGCAGGCCAGATTTGGCAGTAAGCCCGGCGGATATGCATGGGCCATCGTTGAGCCATTGGCGTATGTGGCAACCATGACGATTATTTTTTCCGCATTTGCACGTGTGCCTGCCCTTGGAAGCGACTTTGCGCTGTTTTTCGCTTCCGGCTACCTGCCTTTCAGCTTCTACCAGGGCATGTCCACTTTCGTCGCCGGCGCAATCCGAGCCAACAAAAACCTGTTTTCCTACCCAGTAGTTTCGCCGATCGATGCGACGGTCGCCCGCTATATCCTCCAACTTGTAACCTCGGTCGTGGTGACGATTGTCGTAATGCTGCTGTGCACCAGCGAAGGAAGCCATCTCCATCAACTGGATATGGGGTTGGCAGTCGAGGCCGCGGCGATGGCATCGTTGATGGGCCTGGGAGTGGGGATGATGAATATTGCCCTGTTTGAGCGATTTCACCTCTACGAGAATATTTTCAGCATAATCAACCGCCCTATGTTCATGTTGTCTGGTGTCTTCCTCCTCCCAGATAGTATGCCTGGTCCGATCTACCACGGCTTGATGTGGAATCCGCTGGTTCATATCGTCATGTGGTTCCGCCGGGCAATTTACCCCGAGTATGCGGCAGCCGGTTTGGATAAACTATTCGTCGTAAAATTTACGTCGCTAATTTTAATGATTGGCCTTTATCTGTTCACGGTCTCGCGAGTACTCCGCGAGGATAGAATTTAGCCGCCTGCAACCACAAAGTTATATTCCTCTGCGATTGGGATGTGCCCCCCAAAAAACCGCATTGGCCGGCGCATTAAATATAGACTGTCCTGTTCGGCAATCCGACGGCCAATCTGAACTTTAGCGCCCGCATTGTACGCGAGGTGCATTTGCGCCGAGCGCGCGAAATTAAGCGATCCGCGTCTTTGACGGCAGTTCTGAGAGAATTTCGCCAAATCTGTGTGATTTGGCCATTTTACATTGATCTGAAAGCTCTCGGACTATAACCGAATGTCCAAAGTGGTTAGGGACCGGTATCATGGCAGGACTGAAGAAAGTCGATGAGAATACTGCGGAAGCGCACGCCGTGTTAGTATCGATCGGGCGGTCGATTTCTACGGCCGCCGATGGTGTTAACGCGCTGGCAACGTGCTTCGCCGGCAATCCGATCCTTTCAAACAGCCTCGTTGAAGCTGTTGAGCTGATCGCCTGCCGAAACGGCCGCGTGGTCGTCTCCGGCGTTGGGAAGAGCGGGCATATCGGCGGCAAAATTGCTGCGACCATGGCATCCACGGGAACGTCGGCCTATTTTGTCCATCCGACTGAGGCCAGCCACGGCGATCTTGGCATGATCACGTCAGAGGACCTACTCATCCTCCTCTCTTGGTCCGGAGAGACCGTCGAGCTTGGCAATATGCTGACTTATGCCAAGCGTTTCAACGTTCCGGTTATCTCGGTCACGTCCAACGCCGACAGCCTGCTCGCGCGCAATTCCACCGTTGCCGTTACTCTACCGAAGGTTCAGGAAGCCTGTCCGCATGGCCTGGCGCCGACGACGTCGGCGATGCTGCAATTGGCTGTGGGCGATGCGTTGGCGATTGCTTTGCTGGAGCGGCGCGGCTTTTCCGCGCAAGATTTCAAGACATTCCATCCCGGCGGCAAGCTCGGCTCACAGTTACTTCTCGTGCAAGAGCTTGCTCATACGGGAGACACCATGCCTCTTTTACCCCTCGGCAGCGCAATGGGCGACGCCGTTATCCAGATGTCATCCAAGGGATTCGGCGTTGTCGGCGTCACCGAGGGGACGGGCAAGCTGGTCGGCGTCATCACGGATGGCGACTTGCGGCGCCATATGTCGCATGACCTGTTGCTTGAAACCGTCGACGCCGTCATGTCGCACAATCCACGCACGATCCGGGGCAACACACTGGCAAGCGCGGCGATGGAGCTGATGCAAGCGCAGAAGGTCACCGTGCTGTTTCTCGTTGACGATCTCGGGCTTCCAAAAGGCATATTGCACATTCACGATCTGTTGCGTGCCGGTGTTGCTTGACCGGTCGGCCATTTGGTTTCGGCGACTGCAGAAAACCGTTTTGCCGTATTATGGAGCGCACGAGTAATTTGTGAGGGGACGAGCTGCGAATCTCGGCTTTGATCCAAGGCAAGGGCGCAAACAGCGAGCTGATGCAGCGTAAGAATCTCACTAAACACGCTCGGTTGGGTTCAATGGGAAGTGCTTTTATGACCAGCTTTTCAAAAATTGCCTACCGAGTGGAAGCGACACCAGTCCGTGTCGCTCACGGTGTGAAGCGCTTTTTAAAGCCACAGGGCAAACCGCCGCTTTTTTTGTTCGGGTTTAACGCCTGGAAGACTTTTATGGGCGACTGGTTCCCTGCGAACGAAGTCATATTCACACCGATGAATATGCGGCCGATAGCATTCGATGCTTACTGGAAGTGGCGGATTCTCGCCGACCACAGGTCGCGAGTACTCGTCTGGCAATACAAAGGGCCGCCGCAAATCAAAACTTTTTGTCAGCGCCGCGGCATCCAATTTCACTACGTCGAAGACGGCTTCATCAGATCGATCTCTCTTGGCGCACTTCGAACTCCGCCGATGTCGATGGTATTCGACAAGCAGGACATGTTTTTCAACGCAAATAGCCCAACCGATCTAGAAAATCTTCTTGCAACGTACGACTTCGATTCGGATCCACCCTTGATGGAACGTGCGAGGGCAAACTTGCAAAAACTCCTTTCCACACGCCTCAGCAAGTACAACTCTGGTGAAACGTTAGACGTGAACTCGATCTACGGCGAGAAAGAAACAAAACGGGTACTTGTGATCGGCCAAGTGGAGCGAGATGCTTCAATCGCCTATGGGTGTTCAAGAAAATTCTCCAACAACGATCTCGTGTGGCTAGYGAGACGCGAAAACCCCGATGCGCAGGTCATATATAAGCCCCATCCCGAAGTGATGGCGGGAACGGCGGACGCGATGTCAAATCCCGATCTTGTTAGGGGTGTGGCACAGGTCCTAGACCAGGACATAAGCCTACCCGATGCGATGGAAACTATCGATCACGTCTATACGATAACCTCCTTGGCAGGCTTCGAAGCCGTATTACGCGGAATAAAGGTAACGACTGTCGGTTGTCCTTTCTACTCCGGCTGGGGGTTGACCGACGACAGGCAGCCAAATCCGCGCCGCAGGCGGACCTTAACGGCTGAGCATATTTTTGCCGCAGCTTACATTCTCTATCCAAGATATATGGATCCTACATCCAAAGAACCTATAGATATTGAGCGGTCGCTCGAGCTTCTATCGCACATGCGAACACATCAGGTACTCAGGGAATGTTGAGTGCCCCTTCAGCTGGATGTCAAGGAATATACCGACAAATACCGGAGAGATGTTGCGCCTGGAAACCCCGCCAAGGACATCTGACTAGGACGGCCCGGCCGTGCAAAACTGACGGGCGGGCAACCCAATTGTTGCCGCCACAAATCCATCAACAGCAGAGAGGCCCCCGCCGGCGGGCCTCTCTTTTCTCGAACGGCTGCATTTCTACAAAATGAAATCGCTCGCCTGCAGTGTCAGCGTGTCGTCCAGACGAATCGAAATGTCCGAAAATTTGTCGCCATTTACGTCGGCATAGATGAAAGTCCCACCTGCCTGATTGGCAAATCTAAGTTCGCCGCTCACACCGGTGTAGCTACCCGTACCTATAAATAAAAACGACTGGTTACCTGAGGCTCCCGTGTTGGCATCGATAATCGACAAGTCTATCTTGTCGCCCTCGGCGCGACTGAAGTCTAGGATGGTATCCCGGCCACCGGCCGCAACCGTTGAATCACTAGTGGCACGGAAGATAAACCTATCGGCACCACTCCCTCCGGTCAGTTGATCCGCTCCGGTATCTCCCCTAAGCAGATCAGTATCGGCACCTCCATCGATAAGATCATTTTGGGTGCCGCCGAAAAAACTGTCGCTCCCAGCGTAACCAAAAAGGCGATCGTCGCCTGCGCGCCCGGACAGGGTGTCGCTGCCACCGAAGCCCCTTATTGTATTAATGCCCGCATCACCGTTCACCGCATCGTTGAATTCGCTCGAGTAGACGGTCTCAAAATTAAGGAACGTGTCACCCTGTGCGTGGCCGCCGGAAGCCGTACCCGCCCCAAGATCGATTAACACACCACTGGTTGAGTTCCGATAGGTCAGAATATCTCTACCTGCATCGCCGTCTAAATGATCAGCGCCGGCTCCGCCTTCGATCATGTCGTCGCCGCCAAACCCGATAATAGTATTTGCAACAGCACTCCCGGTCAGTATGTCGTTGAATGAGGTGCCGTTGATGTTTTCAACGCCGGTGTAGGTGTCTCCTGCGGCGTCACCAAGGGCGCCGACCCCAGTCGCCAAATTCACGTTCACTTGGGAGGTGCCCAAGAAAGTTACTATGTCCACGCCAAAACCGCCATCGATCGCATCGGCGCCGGCACCACCTAGCAGCGAGTCATTTCCAGTTCCGCCGATTAAGATGTCGTTTCCGCTTCCCCCATCAAGCGTATCGGTTCCACTTCCACCAGAGAGCTGATCATCATCGTCACCGCCATATAAAAAATCGTTTCCACTTCCTCCATCAAGTATATCGTTCCCCCCATAAGTGGAAAGAGTATCGTCTCCCTCATCACCATAGAAACTGTCCCCGAATGAACTAAAAAAATCTGAATCCAGCGTGTCGTTTCCAGATCCACCGTACATGGTGCCAAAGGCGTTTGTTCCGTCGAGGAAATTCAGGTAATCATTGCCTTCCCCTCCATATAGAGTCGAAAAAACAAACGCGTTCACTTGTAGTGAATCGTCTCCGTCCAGCCCGTACATTATATTTTCGGAGCCGGTATGACTATCAGCAGCATTAGTACCGACATACGTCACCATAATACTTCTCCCTCTATCAAAATAATGCGGTTGGGTTTTAGGGTGCCTTGAGTAACGGAGAAACTGTATCACCATTCACTGATTTAGTAAGGTGTCAAATATAGCTCCAAACTGTGCTCAATTTTATCCCAGCACAAATTTTGCTAAACAGAACTCTGTAAGCAGATTTCATAGTTGCGCATAAGGGCAATGTCGGCGCGCTATCAAAGAGCGACCAGCTTGGCAAAATTTGGATCAATTTAGGAAAGGATGCCGCCGCCAGCCGAGACCATTTGAAGCAAACCGGCCCCAAAAGCCAAAATCAGAAAAACCTCTACGGATTCAGGCGCTTGCCGTAGATTGTGTAGACTCGGATACGGGTGGTGGTGATCCTGCTTTTGCGGAGGCGACGGATTGCTCCCTGTTCGCCACTTCGACATCGGCCGCGCCATGCGAAGGTTCGCTCAACCACCTATCGGCATAGTAGCGCTTCGAAGCCTTTGGTTGTCGGATCGTTTGGGGACCAACTTCGTCCATTTGCCGATTTTCGCCCGACCTTTTGCAGTTTCGGACCTGCTAGCCGCTGTCAGCAAAGATATGGAAGCCATAGTTATTTGCGGCGGATGGATTTCAAGAGGTGGGTGCGCCGTTGCGATCCCGAACATCGGCACCATTCGAGCGTATCGACCCCGAGGCCACGGAGGCGCCTTGATAGAGAACTCGGACTGCGTGCATAATCGCGCCAGGTTGATTAACGCTACGGCATCAATGATTGTCTGTCCGCCATACCAAGCCGACGGAATCGCCACCAACTGAAATCAGTCAACTCTTTTGGATCAAAACTCGCAGACACAAGCCTCCGCGCTTGCCCGTTGGGGTCGCGCGGAAGCTGTCATCACCTAGCGGCATTAAACCCTACGAAACAGAATCACGCCTCCCGACGAGAAGTCTTGATCGTAGAAGAAACCCGCGCGCGAGAACCCGTCAAAAACCGCCTTCATTCCACCCGGGCCGATGACGGGTTGATGCACTTCAACCAATACCTTTGATACTCCCGGCAGGGCTCGTCCATCGAACAAGTCGGCTTCACCACCTTCGATGTCGCAGACAATCATCGATGGTCGGAATTCCCCGATCACCCAGGACAGTTCGCGCGTTGGCACCTGGACTTCTTTAACGCTGACCTCTCCCTCTCTCCTCGATAGTGATGACCCCCAAAAATCCTTCCGGATATAGAATGGCACTGATTCCTCGCGGCATTCTCGAACAAGAACGGCCGTCTCCACCTCAACGCCGGTCACTCMGTTTAGCCTATGGGTTTCGGCTATTACCGGCTTTAGGCCGGGATTCGCCTCATAAACTCGAACCGCCTTAGTTTTCGAATTCTGTGCCGCTATTGTGGAGATAAAGCCAAGGCCACCTCCCAATTCTAGAATTCTCTCCCCCTCATCGATGATTTTAGCGAGAATTTTCCCCTCTCGCGATTCATACCTACCTTGCTTTAAAAACGACAAGACGGTATCCGAAACAGCGGAAACAGGTACCGCGATCTTGACACCAAGATGCTCTACGTATTCCGGCCGCGTTTCATTATCCGCTTGAATTGCACTTCCCATTACGAAACCCCCTTGCTAAACGGTACGCCGTTAAAGCACAGGATCTGCACGGGGGAAATATACCGATGAAAATTGTTGCCGGCGCATTGATCACCGCAATTATCCCGATCAGGCTTTCGTCTGGCAATCTTTATGATGAGGTCGAGCGGATAGAGCGGATCATCGAGACGATTCCCTCAGGGTTCGTAGTCCTCATTGTAGACTACGGAACTGGACCCGAGCGAGAAGGCGAGCTTCGCGCTGTCGCTGCAAAATATAACGTGCAGCGTGTTCGTGTCGAGACCGGTGACGTGCCCTTCAGCATAGGCCATGCCCGCGACATTGGAACTCAGCACGCCAAAACGCCCTTGGTGATGTATCATGACATCGATTTCCTTATGTCGCGTGAAAGTTACGGCAAGGTCCTGTCAGAATGCAGACTGCGCAACATGCCAGACAATGCCTATGCGTTTTTTGCACTTCCCGGCGCCTATCTAACGCAAGAATTTACTGAAGAATACCTGCGACTTTTATCGGTCGATGACGGTGCCTATGCTGACATCCTCGTGCATGATGGACTAATGCGCCACGATAAAGAAGTATATGAAACCAACACTTACGCGATATCGGCGATCGTCGCGAACAGGTATCATCTACTGGCCCTGGGCGGTCACGACAAGAGCTTTAAAGGGCACGGCGCAGAAGATTTCGAGCTGATGCATAGGCTTACTTCTTACTACAAGAAGGGTCCCCGCCCCCGCGACTACTATAAGAATACCAAGAGCAACTCGATATTGAATTATGAGGGCTTTCGCGCGTACTACGCTCTTTATGGTATCGACGTTTTTCAACGTGGCATCGTGATCGCTCACCTCTGGCATCCGCGCAGGAAGGACGTCGGCTACGTCGGCACGAATAACCAGGCCCGCGTTTCCGACGTAATGGCCGATTACGATCAAGGCCGTACATTCCTTCAGCCGTTGGATGATGAAACCTCCAACGAAAAGACTCTCGTTCTGGTCAATCCCGGAACCAGCCCTGCGAGAGCGCTGAGGCATGCATATCCTGCAATGGGACATCACCGAATCGTGCCGGAAAAGAGCTTCAACGGCGCTGATGATTTGATTGAATTTATCCGGGAAGAGGGGTTTACAAGGGTATTCTTTCTTAACCCATACGGCAACGAACACCGTCTAGAACTTTACCGTGGCATCAAGTCCGCTGGTATACGTTTCGTTGCGTACGACAGGGGCGCCTATAACAATAGCTGGTTCTTTGACTCGAGGGGCTTCCTCGCGGATAGTGGTTCATATTCCCCAGAATTTTGGGACCGGCCGCTGTCAGACGATGAGCGGTCAAAAACCGCCCTCTGGATATCGGCTCTCCGCCTCTCTGACGAGACACTGGAAGCGAATGGAGCGCGTACCGGCCGCGAACACCTTAGACAGGCACTCAAGTTGGGTGATCGCAAAATGCTGTTTGTTGCCCTTCAACGCCCAAGCGACACGGCGACCGTGCATTTTTCAGGTCCCTGCAATGACGCCTATACGTTCAATACGTGGGTGTCGAAGCTGGCGAGTAGCGTTGATCGGAGGAAATACGTCGTCGTCGTAAAGAAGCATCCGCTTGAGACAGCAAGACCCAACATAGACGGCGTTGTATTCGCTCCCGACGAGGCCCATATCGCGGATCTAATCGAGCTATCCGAAAAGGTTGTGGTGATAAACTCCGGCGCCGGGCTCCTCGCCGTCACCTACGGCAAGCCTGTGATCTGCTGTGGCCAATCATTCTATTGCCATCCTGGTCTCGCATGGCAGGCTAACAACCCAAAGGAGTTAGCTACCCTCGCACAATGCGACATTGCCACAGACGATGAAAAACGCATTCGATTCGTTCGATATCTGGTCGATGATTTTTATAGCTTCGGGATATCCCAATATGATGAACGGCCGGCGGGCGGTGGAAATAGGATCGCCTCAAAAACCTTTTTCTCGGAAATTCGCGGGCTGACTGAAATGCCCCTGAAACTCGGCGAAATACCCCAGGGAAGCAACCTCGATGCTCCATTGTTCTATTCTTTTGGCGGCCGACAAGGCATAAAGAATGATGGTGCTACGACGGCGGAACCCCGCTCACCTAATGCTCTTGAGCTGATGCGACTAGGATCGAAGGCATATCACGCCAAAGAATTCGCCGATGCTGCCAAATACTTTGAGCATGCATGCATCCTCAACGCAGCGAACCCTGGTTACTTTCGGTCCGCAGCTGAGGCCTTCTATCGAGCCGGCGACAGCCTCACCGCAGCTTCATACCTGGAAAAGGCTCTGGCCATTTCGCCGTCGAACAAGAGCATTTCCAGGCGTATCCGTGAAATGCGCAGGCCGAAGTGGATGAACTCACTCCTCTGGCAAAGGCCATTCCCTGTTAAGCAACATTAGAGCTGCAGCAGTGAACTCGGGCATTTGGTCGTTGTTTCGACCAAATGCGCCTATCGCATAGAAGGGCAGAGCGCCTGCCAACGCAGTGCCCTTCATCAGAAAAGACAGTCGCCTGATCGTTCCGGAAGCCCCGGGGCAGGGCGTCATCTTCGCATTCGGAGAATAATCATGCAGACCAATGCAAACGTGGTGGCCGGCAGCGGCGCCAATCAGGTGGTGTTTTCCAATAGCCAGAAGCTGTCTTTGATCGCCGGTCCCTGCCAGATGGAGAGCCGTGACCACGCCTTCATGATCGCCGGCAAGATGGTTGAACTCTGCAAGTCGCTCGACCTTGGCTA
>NZ_JBFUBH010000011.1:0-121498 GCF_056405855.1 Pararhizobium sp. P1_E7
GCCATTTTGCAGACGAGAGGGAAACCATTTTCTGCAGGCCCCAACGGCCGCGCCTGCGTTTCAAACACAGACCGAAGGCACCGGCCCCGCCTCGCCGGCAACGCTTTCCGGTGTGTCCGATGGCAGGACGGGATGAGTGTGGCACGGTTTTGAGGGGCGGGGATTTGCGGGGATGATTTTTTTGCGGCAGACGGTTCAAAGCCGACGGCTTAGAGCCTCATTTACCGTGCGAGGCTCCTGCGCCACGAGCGGGCGAGACCAGATCGGCCATGTTGAACGCTCAAAACAGCGATCATCGCTCCATGGCGCCTTTTCCGAGGATGATCTTCGGTCGAAATTTCTCAATGCGTGACGTTCGCGTTTCGGGCTTCTTGGTCGAGCTAAGATTGATCACATAGCTTTTCTGCCGCCCCGGCGTCAGGCTCCAAAAGGCCTCTGCAAGTTCGGGATCGGAGTCCAGGGCGTCAACGAGCTCGTCAGGCAGCTCGACTTCGCTCGCCTCTCTTGGCGGCTTGACGCCAGCCTCCGCATATTCCATCGCCTCCGCCAGGTAAGACCGGATAACGCCCTCCATCTTAGCCACTTCAGCACTGTCTACGAAACGGATCATGTCGGGATGTTGTGTGTTCGGACCTTGTTTGGCGAGGACGCCGCAGGGGTCTTTCATCAGTGCAGCGTTGAAAAAGGTTAAGCGGAAATCGCCGCGAAAGGCACCGAGGATGACGATGTTGCGTCCTTTATGCATGTAACAGGGGTGCCCCCATTTTACCGTCTCGACCAGTCCCGCATCGGCGCAGATTTGGCGCAGGTCGTTCAGGCCTTGCATCCATTGCCGCGTCGAACAGTCCGGTCCGGCAAAACGTTCGCAGCGCCCGCACCCCTTTGTAAAATAGTCCTCAATTGCCGTGATCATCATGGGTAGGAATTCTCTCGATTGATTACGTCAGGGGAAAGAAAGGAGCAGTTTGCGCCCGACTACGCTTTTGATCCACGCCACCTGGCCGCATAAGGCAAGACGAACATGTACAGACCGGTGAACATCAGCAGAAAGAGCGGTGGTAACGGCGCGTATACAACCCACGGCGGAGGCTCCCCCAGCGCCATGGCCACAAAGTTGGCAATGACGGGCACAACGAACAGGATCGACAGCCATCGGTGCGCCTGGCGAATCCACGCGTTCGAACTCATTGAAAACTCCTGTCGTTGTTGGTGTTAAAAGCTTCCTAGACTTTCAATCCGTTCCGGATAAAACCTGCTCCAGCTTTGCGAGAAACTGGGGCCAGCCTGCTTTGGCGCCACCATAGGCCTGCCGCTGATCTGGCCGAAATCCAGACTGCTCCATGCGCAGATGGGTTCCTGTCGCGATGGGGGTGAGTGTAAACGTCACGACGCTGTCCAGATCGAAGGCTGGATCATCGTGTTTGAAACTCCAAGTATAGGACAGCGTACTTTGCGGCTCGACGACGAGCACCTCGCAGTCCAAAACGCCACCCCACTCACCGCGAAGATTAAACCGGTGGCCGACGACAGGACTGAAGTCATTCTTCATCAGCCACTCCGAGATCAGATGCGGCTGGGTGAGGGCGCGCCAAAGCTTTTCCGGCGGATGCGCAATTTCGCGTTCCACGATGACGGTACGTGTTGCAACCGATGCTTCGCTCATTGATCCATCCTGTTCAGCAAATCTTCGAGCGCGTTGAACCGACCCTGCCAGAAGCCTGTCATCTGGTCAGTCCATTCGGTCAAGGGAGCAAGGGCATCGAGTTGCGCGCTGTAGTGGGTTTGGCGGCCTTCGTGGCGGTCGCTGACCAATCCGGCCCCTTTGAGGACGGCCAGATGCTTCGACACGCCTGGCTGCGAAATGCCAGCCTGAACCGTCAGGGCTGCGACAGTTTGATCACCGTCGCGGCACAACCCTTCGAAAATGGCGCGCCGCGTTGGGTCGGCAAGCGCTTTAAAAAGCGTGGTTTGATCTGGCATAATAATTCATAACTCGTTGGCTATTAATTGGATTAATAGCTCACGAGTTATGAATACGTCAAGTGTCTTTGGACGAAAAGTTGAGGTGACCGATTTCACCGCTCACCCGGCAGCCATCTCCAGCGTTTCCGCAGTTTCGCGTCGGCTGGCGGAAATGTCGAAAGGTTGCGCCAGGCGTTTGCCCGTATCGGCGTCGAAGAAATGCAGCCGCTCGGGCGCGATCGTCAGCGCCATCGTTTCACCGATGTCGATGTCCGGCGAAAGCGAGGCCGTCAGCTTCTTGCCGTCGACGGTGCCGTGAACGAGGCGCTGTGCGCCGAGTTCTTCGATATAGTCGACCTTCAGCGACAGCGCCTGTTCTTCCGCTGAAGCGATCCGCAGATCTTCTGCCCGGATGCCGACAGTGATCGGTCCGGGAAACGCAGGAGGACGGCCAAGGTCGAGCATCTGCGAACCGAAATGCAGCTGTGTGCCCTCGCGGGTGCCGCGCAGAAGGTTCATCGCCGGAGAGCCGATGAAGCTGGCGACAAAGGTGGAGGCGGGCGTGTGATAGACATCGAGCGGTCGGCCGATCTGCTCGATCTGGCCGCCGTTGAGCACCACCAGCCGGTCGGCCAGCGTCATGGCTTCCAGCTGGTCGTGGGTGACGTAAAGCGAGGTCGTGCCGAGACGCTTCTGTAGCTGCTTGATCTCGCCGCGCATGGAGACGCGGAGTTTCGCATCGAGGTTGGACAGCGGCTCGTCGAACAGGAAGGCGGCCGGCTTGCGCACGATGGCGCGGCCCATGGCGACGCGCTGGCGCTGGCCGCCGGAAAGCGCACGCGGCTTGCGGGTGAGGTACTGTTCGATCTCCAGCATGCGGGCGGCTTCCGCCACGCGCGCATCGATCTCGGCCTTCGGTGTGCCACGGTTCTTCAGGCCGTAGGCAAGGTTGTTGTAGACGGTCATGTGCGGATAGAGCGCGTAGTTCTGGAAAACCATGGCGATATCGCGCTCGGCAGGTTCGATATCGTTGATCACCCGGTCGCCAATTTCGACGGTGCCCTTGGAGATTGCCTCAAGGCCGGCGACCATGCGCAAAAGCGTGGACTTGCCGCAGCCGGAGGGACCGACGAGAACGATGAACTCGCCATCGGCGATGTCGATCGAGACGGATTTCACCGCCTCGACGCCGCCTGCGTAGATCTTCGAAACATTGGTGATGTTGATCGCCGCCATGGCTGCGTTTCCTCTACTTGTCGCTTTCGGTGAGGCCCTTGATGAACCAGCGCTGGAAGATCATGACGATCATCACCGGCGGCACCATGGCGAGGATCGCCAGGGCAAAGGCCTCGTTGTAATCGGGAATGTTGGAGCCGACCCAGACGAGCAGGATCTGCTTGATGCCGCGCACCAGCGTGAAGAAGCTCTCGTCGGTCGTCATCAGCGTCGGCCAGAGATACTGGTTCCAGCCATAGACGAACATGATGATGAAGATCGCCGCGATCATCGTCTTGGAGAGCGGCACGATAACGTCGATGAAGAACTTGAACGGCCCGGCACCGTCGATGCGGGCGGCTTCCAGGAGTTCGTCGGGGATCGATTTGAAGAACTGGCGGAAATAGAAGGTACCGGTGGCCGACGCCAGAAGCGGCACGATCAGGCCGGTATAGGTGTTGGTCAGCTTCAGCGTGTTCATCACCTCGTAGGACGGCAGAATGCGCACTTCGAGCGGCAGGAGCAGGGTGGTGAAGATCATCCAGAAGGTGATGGTGGCAAAGCGGAAGCGGAAATAGACCAGCGCATAGGCCGCCAGCATCGACAGGATGATCTTGCCGGCGGCAAAGCCGATGCCGAGGATCAGCGAATTCATCATCATCCGCAGGCCGGTAATCTTGCCGGTAAAGCCGCCTTCTCTGGTCAGCACGGTCGTGTAGGTGTCGATGAAATGGCCGCCGGGCAGGATCTGCAGGCCGTTGCGATGGATATCGGCGGCCTCGTGGCTCGAGGTCATCAGGGCAACGAGCAGCGGCCCGACCATGATGAAAACGCCGAAGAGCAGGATGAAATGGTCGAAGATTTTCGTGCGATGCATGGTCTCGCCCCCGCTCAATTGTAGTGGACGCGCCGCTCGATGAAGCGGAACTGGAAGATGGTGAGCACGAAGACGATGATCATCAGGATGACCGACTGGGCCGAGGAACCGCCGAGGTCATTGCCGCGGAAACCGTCCATATAGACCTTGTAGACCAGTGTGATCGGATTGTTGGCCGCCTTGTCCTTGACCATCACGTCGATGACGCCGAACGTGTCGAACAGCGCATAGGTCGTATTGATGATGAGCAGGAAGAACGCGGTTGGGGCGAGCAGCGGCAGAATGACGGTCCAGAAGCGGCGGAAACCAGACCGGCAATCCATCAGCGCCGCCTCGCGCACCGGGACCGGAATGCCCTGCAGGCCCGAGAGGAAGAAGATGAAATTGTAGGGGATCTGCTTCCAGACCGAGACGACGATCATCGCGAAAGCCGTATCGTTGTAATTCAGGCCCACCTGCATATTCCAGCCGAAGAAGGCAGCGACCTTTACCAGCGGGCCGATATGCTGATCAAACATCATCATGCCCATCAGGCCGGCGACCGGCGGGGCGATGGCGTAAACCCAGATCAGCAGCGTCTTGTAGGTGGCATTGCCGCGAATGACGCCATCGGCCTTGACGGCGAGCAGAAGGCCGATTGCCAGCGAAAAGAAGGTGACCAGCGCCGTGAAGATGGCGGTGAAACGGGCGATGCTCAGATATTCGCCGGATTTCAGGACGTCCGTATAATTGGCCATGCCGACGAAGGTCGAACCGAAACCGAAGGGGTCCTCAAGGTAGAAGGACGACTGGATCGCCTGAACCGAGGGCCAGTAGAAGAAGATGAAGATGATCGCCATCTGCGGCGCCAGGAAAAGATAGGGCAAAAGCGGCGAATTGAATTGCACGCGCTTGGCGGCCGTGTCTTCCGGTGGCTGGGCCGCCAGCTTGCGCAGGCCGAAGAGGTTCCGCAGCCCACTGTTGGCAGGGGCAGCGAGTGTTCCGGGCATTGCCGAGGGCAGTGGCGTGCTCTTCATGAACCGTCTTTCAAAAATTGATCTCTTTCGAGTGGAGAGCCTTGCTCCTCACCCTGGCCCTCTCCCCGCAGGCGGGGAGAGGGGATGACRGAGGSKGSCGCTGGTTCCTTCTCCCCGTTTCACGGGGAGAAGGTGACCGCCCTTCTTGTCAAACAGATAGGGCCGGATGAGGGGCTGTTGCCGCTCAGGTCGATTCGAGATCAACCAGCCGTCTTGGCAAAACGGGCGAGAAGTTCGTTGCCTTCCTTCTCGATCGTGTCGAAGGCGTCCTTGACCGAGACTTCGCCGGAGAAGATACGGCCGTATTCGCGTTCCATGATTTCGCGGATCTGCGGGTAGAAGCCGAGGCGGTAGCCCTTCGACCATTCACCGGCCGGCAGCATCAGCTGCTTGATGCCGACTTCGGCGGCCGGCTTTTCGTTGTAGTAGCCTTCCTTCTTGGCAAGCTCGTAGGCTGCCTTGGTGACGGCGACGTAACCGGTGGCCTGGTGGTAGAATTTCTGCACGTCCGGCGAGGTCAGGAACTGGAAGAAGTCGGCGACGCACTTGTTCTCTTCGTCCGACTTGCCGGACATGGCGAACAGGGCAGCGCCGCCGATGAACGACGAGGTGCCAGCGCCCTTGATCGAGCCCCAATAGGGCAGGAAGGTTGCCGAGAACGGCATCTGTGCCGTCTTCTGCAGGCCGCCGAACGAGCCCGAGGAGCCGATCCACAGCGCAGCCTTGTTTTCTTCGAACATCTTCTGGTTATCGTTCCAGCCGGCGCCGTAGAAGCCGAAGTAACCTTCGTCCTTCCAGGCCTTCAGCTTGTCGAACATCATGATGAGGTTCGGGTCGGTGACCTTCAGCTGGGTATCGGCAACGCTGTCGTAGCCGTTGTTGTTGGTGGCGAACTGGATGTTGTTGCGCGAGAAGAAGTTCTCGGTGAACTGCCAGGTCAGCTGCGACTGGACGAGCGGGATGTAACCGGCGGCCTTGAGCTTCGGAGCGGCTGCCTCGAATTCTTCCCAAGTCTTCGGGGCTTCGACGCCGGCCTTCTTCAGGGCTTCGTCGTTGATGTACATGATCGGTGCCGACGAGTTGAACGGCATGCCGACGAACTTGCCGTCGCTATCGGCGTAGAAGTAACGAACGCCGTCGATGAAGGCTTCGCGGTCGAACTTGTAGCCGGCATTGTTGATCAGGTCTTCAGCCGGGATGACGGCGCCCTTGGCGTTGATGATCGTTGCTGCACCGGCGTCGAAAACCTGCAGGATATTCGGCTGCTCGCCCGAGCGGAAAGCGGCGATACCGGAGGCGAGCGCTTCCTCATAGGTGCCCTTGGAAACCGGGGTCAGCGCGCAAGCGGTCTGCGATGCGTTGAACTTGGTGGCGACTTCGTTGATGACTTCGCCGTTGCGGCCAGCCATGCCGTGCCACCAGGTGATGTTGGTCGCGGCAAAGGAGGAGGTGGCGGAGAAGGCCAGCGCGAGGCCGGTCATCGTGAATTTCCTGATCATGGCAGTTCCTTTCACCAGGTTTAGGGTGAGGAACCGGCTAAAGCTCTTTCATGACGCCCGGATAACGCTTTTGTGTCGGAACGATTACAACTGTGCACAGCTGTTCAAAAGGCGCCGGGAAGATGGACAGGCCAGCGCCATGGCGTCACGGAGATTATGTCGTAGCGGATTGAAAGCGCCGCGGAATCCCTTTGTTTAGAGAGCCAGAGATCGCTTGCTGCACGGATACGGCGCTGTGCAAAATCGGAAACGGCAAAAACAGAATCATCAAGCGACCGGCGGGCTTTCACCTCGACGCAGGCGACCAGATTGCCCTTGCGTGCAATAATGTCGATTTCGCCCAACTTCGTCCGGTAGCGGAATGCAACGATGCGGTAGCCCTTGAGGAGGAGGGAAAGGGCCGCGCGATACTCCGCAAGCGAGCCGCGCCGGAGCGCCTTCAGTCTCTTCCGGTTCGCGGGCTCAGGTTTCATCCCGGTCTTTGAGCTCCAGCAGCCGGTCGTAGAGATCCTTGCGGTTGAGGCCGGTCTGTTTTGCGGCCTCGGTCGCCGCCTTGCCGGTCGGCATGTCCTTGACGAGCTTCAGCAGGATGGCATCGACATCGTCAGCCTCCGGTGCTGCCGGTGCATCGGGCGGACCGATAACCAGAACGATCTCGCCCTTGACGGTGGCCCCCTCGTCATAAAATGCCTTGAGCTCTGCCAGCGTGCCGCGGCGGAACTCCTCGAAGGTCTTGGTCAACTCGCGGCAGACCGATGCTCTGCGCTCGCCGCCCAGCACATCATGAGCCGCAACGATGGCGGCCGCGATCCTGTGCGGCGATTCRAAGAACATCAGCGTTGCGGGAACCTTGGCAAGCTCTGCAAACCTGTCGCGGCGGGCCTTGTCCTTGGAGGGCAGGAAGCCGGCAAACAGGAATGCATCGTTCGGAAGGCCCGAGCCGACGAGAGCCGCTAAGGGYGCAGAAGCCCCGGGAATGGGCACGACCCGATGGCCGGCCTCGATGGCGATCTGGCCGAGCCGGTAGCCTGGATCGGAGACCAGCGGCGTGCCGGCGTCGGAGACAAGGGCGACGGATTTGCCTTCGTCGAGTGCTGCCAGGAGCTTCGGGCCGACCTCGTTGGCATTGTATTCATGATAGGCATAGGGCCGGTTGACGATGCCGTAGCGGTCGAGCAGCACGCGGGTGACGCGCGTGTCCTCGCAGGCCAGCACATCGGCACCAGCCAGTGTTTCCAGGGCACGCAGGGTAATATCGGAGAGATTGCCGATCGGGGTGGCGACCAGATAGAGTGCCGGTTCCAGCGGCCGGGCGGGCACCGCGACATTGTGCAGGCGGTAGCTTTTCTGCCGCTCGCCCGCTCCGTTGCCGCCTTCTGCCCGATGTTCCACGATGTGTTCTTTCTGTTTGTTCTGACGCTTCTTATGGGCGAGCCGTGCGCAGGCGGCAAGTCCGGACTCTCCATCGTCCTTACTCCCCGCCTGCGGGGAGTGGGGTAGGGTGAGGGGCAAAGCCTCAAAACTCACAGATATCGCCGCACGTGGCCCCTCATCCGGCCTGTCGGCCCCCTTCTCCCCGCAAGCGGGGAGAAGGGGGATGCCGCGCTAACTGTCACTCCATTCTGTCAGCCGACCCGCTCGCCGGTGGCGTCGAGTACGAGCCCTTGAACAGGGGTGATGTTGTTGCGCATCGCCTGGTGCAATTTTAACGCTAGTGGCGACAAAAGAAATCGGGTAGCGCTGACAAGCGACCAAGTTCATGGGGGAAAGCAATGCGACGCGGCTTGTGTACTTTTGTCATGTGTATTTCAGCATTCTTTGCGGCCGGGAAGCAAACCATCGCTGCGGAAAATAAATTGGACGGCTACTCATACATGAGCCTTGAGGGAGAAAATGAATTTTATACCAGGGCGCCGGACGCGATAAAATTAGGAATGATCGGAGGCAATGACGCAAACCGCAACCACGCATTCTCAGCTCTGAACATCCTGGCGAGTTTTGCCGATACTCCCGTACATCCGTCACATGGGAGTACGGTCGATTTMGTTGGACTGTTTTTTGGCGACAACATAATTACAGGCAAAGATATAGATTTCTCTCAAATCCCGACCATTAGCCAAGATATTGAAACCGTTGAGCTTCTAAAAAAATCTTATCAGCCCGGCGTTGGGTGCGTCAGCTCTGCTTTGTATGACAAAGATGGAGCGTTTTTGCGGTCTGCAATAGTTGCGAATATGAACGTTGAGCAAAAAAAGCTGCTCGGCTGTGTATTGGATGTTGCGGCGCATATCTTTGGCATTTCCACCAGTCAGTCTGATCCCGGCCTTGCCATCGAAGATAAATTCGCAACGATCGGCAGAATGATCGGAGCACGGAATGAGTGCCTTCGGGCAGGAGACAATACCTTATCTTGTGCATACTCGAAGCTAGAGAAATGAGCTGCACCTTGGCTTGTCTGTAGGTGATCAAGCGAATGGCGGGCAAATTTCCAGCAGGGCTTGGGTTGTAAAAGTCAGTCCAAAAAGAACTGTCGCCCCCAGGACGATCAGGATTATTCCGGCGATTATGCGCTTCTTAAGCTCCATGGATCACCCCCTATTCATGTCGTAAGAGGGGCTAACAGGCCGCCACTTGAACTGAATGTTTGGAATGAGTTGCCGCCATCCGCTTGATGTTCCAGCATGGTTTCTTCCCCGTATCTTTATGGGCGAGAGCCGGGCGGGGGCAAAGGCCTTGCGCTCAGTCCTTACTTCTCTCGGTCGCGGGGAGAGGGTCAGGGGCAGCGGAACCTGCACCTCCCATCCGGCCTTTCGGCCACCTTCTCCCGGCAAGCGAGGAGAAGGGAGATGCGGCGTCCTTGGCGGTATATTGGGGACGACTGCGCGATCCCGTTGACAATCGTTCGGTCGTCCTAGCGATAGCGCTTGATTTCCGCGACCTCTTTCTGCCATTTTGCCCGTCCACATCTTTGCTGCCCCTGGGGCAGTCGAATACGTCAAGGCCGGGAAGCACGTTTCTGGCGATGGTTGAAAGCGGTAGCATCTCATGCGTATTACTCTCGAGCGGTCCAATCTCCTGAAGTCGCTGAACCACGTTCACCGCGTGGTCGAGCGCCGCAATACCATTCCGATCCTCTCGAACGTGCTTCTGCGCTCCGACGGTGCCAGCCTTGAAATGAAGGCAACCGACCTCGACCTCGAAATCACCGAAGCAACCCCGGCGCAGGTCGAGACGCCCGGTGCAACGACGGTGCCGGCGCATCTGCTCTACGATATCGTCCGCAAGCTGCCTGATGGTTCGGAAGTGGCGCTCGCCACCAATGCCGAAGGTACGGCAATGACCGTCCAGTCGGGCCGCTCGAAATTTTCGCTGCAATGCCTGCCGCAGTCGGACTTCCCGGACCTGACGGCCGGTGCCTTCACCCACACCTTCCGCATCAAGGCGACGGACCTGAAGATGTTGATCGATCGCACCCAGTTTGCGATCTCGACGGAAGAGACGCGCTATTACCTGAACGGCATCTATATCCACACGATCGAAAGCAAGGGCGAGCTGAAGCTGCGCGCCGTCGCCACCGATGGCCATCGTCTCGCCCGCGCCGATCTCGAAGCGCCGTCGGGCTCCGAAGGCATGCCGGGCATCATCATCCCGCGCAAGACCGTCAGCGAATTGCAGAAGCTGGTCGACAACCCGGATGTTGTCGTCACGGTTGAGGTTTCAGACGCGAAGATCCGCCTGACGATCGGCTCGATCATTATGACCTCGAAGCTGATCGACGGTACGTTTCCGGATTACCAGCGCGTCATTCCGGCCAACAACGACAAGGAACTGAAGATCGATTGCCAGTCCTTCGCCCAGGCCGTCGACCGCGTTTCGACCATTTCGTCCGAACGCGGCCGTGCCGTGAAGCTGGCGTTGTCGGACGGACAGCTGACGCTGACTGTCAACAACCCGGATTCGGGCAGCGCGACGGAAGAACTCGCTGTCGGCTATGACAGTGATCCGCTGGAAATCGGCTTCAATGCCAAATACCTGCTCGATATCACCGCCCAGCTGTCCGGCACCGATGCCGTCTTCATGCTCGCCGATGCCGGTTCGCCAACGCTGGTGCGCGACATGGCGGGCGACGACGCGCTCTACGTCTTGATGCCGATGCGGGTTTAGGCCCGTGTCGCGATAAGGTTCTCTGGGCACAAAATCGCCATCGGCTTGGATAAGATCAAGCCATGGGATTGTGGATTGCTGCGGGTCTAAGCCTTGGTGTCGTGCTCGGAACGCCAGTGTTTGGCGATGTTGCCATTGGTATGGGCTTTCGTGTTTCGAGCGGAATTGCCATGGCGATTTTGTTGCGGAAATGAAGGGCGGGCCGCGCCTTTCGGTTTGGTCGCAGTGCTTTTGCAATGATCTGTTAGCCTTTGCGATTTTTGGCGCTGAAAGGCTTGTATATGTCGCAAGTAGCGACACATACTTATTCGAGCGTAAGGCGGCCGGTGGGGCACAACCCGGGCGCAGACGACGTATTGGTGGAGATACGCATGAATTTTCGTCTGAAAGAACGGCTTGGCAAGAAATTCGATGAGGAAATCCGTTTCTTCAAAGGGTGGCGAAGCAATATGAGAGCCGTCGGTTCGATCGTGCCGACATCCGGAATAACCGCGCGGCGGATGGCAAGCGTCGTCAATCCGCACTCAGGTCTTCCCGTTCTCGAGCTTGGACCCGGCACCGGTGTCATCACCAAGGCGATCCTGCAGAAGGGCGTTCAGCCGGAAAACCTGGTGTCAGTCGAATTTTCCACCGATTTCTTCCAGCATCTGGTCAAGACCTACCCCGATGTCGATTTCATCAATGGCGACGCCTTCGATCTCGACAAGACGCTCGGCACACGCCGCGACCAGCAGTTTGACAGCGTCGTTTCCGCCGTGCCGCTTTTGAATTTTCCGATGCATATGCGCGTCTCGCTGATCGACGACCTCCTGTCGCGCATCCCCGTCGGCCGCCCGGTCATCCAGATTTCCTACGGTCCGCTGTCGCCTGTCGTCGCCATGCCGGATCGCTACCAGATCTCCCATTATGATTTCGTCGTTCGTAACATCCCGCCAGCGCAGCTCTGGGTCTATCGCAAGTCGCACTAAGGCCTGTTGATGTTCGCAGTTTACCTTTCGCATCCGCAAATCCGTCTCGACCCGGATGTGCCGGTACCGCGTTGGGGGTTATCCGAGATCGGCGCTGCGCGTGCTGAAAAGGCGGCGCAGTGCGGCTGGGCAAGGCAGCTTTGCCGCATCCTGTCCAGCGACGAGACCAAGGCGCTGGAAACCGCGGCGATCCTGGCGCAGGCGAGCGGTGTCGACGTCGAAGTTCTTGAGCATTCCGGTGAAAATGACCGCTCTGCCACCGGCTTTCTGGTGCCGGAGGAGTTCGAGACGGCAGCCAACTGGTTCTTCGCCAATCCGCAGCAGAGTTTCAACGGCTGGGAGCGGGCGGTCGATGCCCAGAAGCGCATTGTCGCGGCAGTCACTTCGGTGCTTGATCGGCATGATCCGGCAAAACCGATAGCCTTTGTCGGGCACGGCGGCGTCGGAACGCTGCTGAAATGTCATCTGGCCGGCCTACCCATTGCACGCAGCCACGACCAGATGGCGGGCGGTGGCTGCCTCTACGCATTTTCCCTTGCGGACCGTTCCCTTGCATGCGACTGGACCGCCATGGAACTCTGGCAAGGATGGCAACAATGACTGCGACCGCGCGCGACCGGCTGATCGTCGGCCTTGATATCCCAACCATCGGCGAGGCTGAAGCGATCGTCAAAGCGCTGGGCAACGACGTGCTTTTCTACAAGATCGGCTATCAACTGGCCTTTGCCGGCGGGCTGGAATTTGCCCGCGATCTGGCTGCAGACGGCAAGAAGATCTTCCTCGACATGAAACTGCTGGACATCGACAACACCGTTGCCAAGGGTGTCGAGAACATCGCCAAGATGGGCATGTCGATGCTGACGCTGCATGCTTATCCGAAGGCGATGCGGGCGGCTGTGGAAGCGGCAAGAGGCTCTGATCTCTGCCTGCTGGGCGTCACCGTGCTCACCTCGATGGACGAGCAGGACGTCATCGACGCCGGCTATGAATACGATCCGCATACGCTGGTGTTGCGCCGCGCCGAACAGGCCCGCGCCGCCGGCATGGGCGGCATCGTCTGCTCGGCCGAGGAATCCGCCGCTGTCCGCAAGATCGTCGGCCCCGGCATGGCAATCGTCACCCCGGGCATTCGTCCGGCCGGCAGCGACAAGGGCGACCAGAAGCGCGTGATGACACCGGCAGATGCCTTGCGCGCCGGCTCGAGCCATCTCGTCGTCGCCCGCCCGATCGTCAAGGCCGCCGATCCGCAGGCCGCGGCACTGGCTATTCTCGAAGAAATGAGCGGCGCGCTCTGATCAATTGCCGTTATCTTCGATCCTGTTGCTCGGATCGGAATTGCGAATGAGAAAGGCGCCGCCGCCGATCAGGCGGTTGCCCGTGACGGTGTTGAACTGCGCGAAATCCTTTGAGCTGAGGCTGCTGCCGAAGGGATGGGCGGGGTCGCGGAAGCAATAGCGCTGAGCGCCGTTGCGTGAGTTCAGCCAGACGGCCGGTTTGGCCATGAACGCCATCTGGTACTTGAACGTATTGCCGGAAATCGTGTTGTGCTGCGGTTTCTGATGGCGGATCGTCCCGCCTTCACCGCAGTTGCGATAGAGGAAGATGCCGCCGCCTGCGGGGTCATCGAAGACGTTTCCGCCGATCGTGTTTTTCGCCGAACCGTCGATGGCAATCTGCTCGCGACGGCTGGCCACGCTAAAGCGGTTTTCGAGGATTGCATTGCCTGCAGATTCGGCATCGAGATAGAGCGCCGGGCCATTGCTCCTTCCGGTCAGCGTGGATCTTTCCAGCCGGACCCCGGTGACACCTGGTCCGATATAGAGGGGCACTCTGCCATCCGCGACGAGGGTCAGCGCGGAAAGGAGGATTTGCGTGGGAGCCGATGCTTGAGCAAAGGCCGTATGGTCCGGGGTCAGCGAAGACAATTGAACGGCTTTTGCCTGGCCGTTGGTGCCCAGGCCCTGAAGGCGAAGCGCGCCCT
This sequence comes from Pararhizobium sp. P1_E7, assembly GCF_056405855.1. Taxonomy (NCBI): domain Bacteria; kingdom Pseudomonadati; phylum Pseudomonadota; class Alphaproteobacteria; order Hyphomicrobiales; family Rhizobiaceae; genus Pararhizobium; species Pararhizobium sp. P1_E7. Next base: position 13,683 of record NZ_JBFUBH010000011.1, read on the forward strand.
TGATCAGGCAGTTGCGCACGGTGATACCAGACGGCGCGCTCCAGCCGCCGGTCTTGCCTTTGGTGGAGCGGATGAGCACCGTCGGCTTGCCGACGTTGATCGACCCGCGCGTGCCGTCGAGTGTTGCACCCTTGCAGTCAAGTGTCGTTCCGGATGCCCCGGCCCCGGAGAAGATCAGGCGTTTGGTGACGATATCGCCGGGTGACAAGGTCAGGTCGCAGCGGAGCTCGACGCTTGCATCCTGGTTTGTCGCCGTGGCCTTTACCGCGGCATAGACGTCAGCACCGCATTGCATGGGCTTGGCGAAGGACGTGCCCGGATGGAGGAAGAGTGCAAGCATTGCGCCGGATATCGTCGCAGTTTTATTGCAGGCTAACATGCTCGGCCTTCCAGATTCCGTTGGTTTTGAAGCTGTCGCACTCTCGTGAGAAGTCTCCCCTATCTTGACCGGCCAAATGATTTGACGGAAGAAGCTGAAGCGATATTTCCGGCTTGCGACGAATTGAGGGAGATTGCCATGGCCAAGGGTTACTGGATTGCGCGGGTCGATGTCCGCGATGCCGAGCATTACAAGGATTACGTGACGGCCGCAAAGCCGGCGTTCGAGAAATTCGGCGCCAATTTCCTGGCGCGTGGCGGCGCTTTCCAGCGTCTGGAGGGCGATGTTCGCGCCCGCAACGTGGTGATCGAGTTCCCGTCGCTGCAGGCGGCGATCGATTGCTACAATTCCCCGGAATATCAGATCGCCGCTGCAATCCGCCAGCAGGTCGCCGATGCTGAAATGGTCGTCGTCGAAGGCGTCTGACGCACCACAGCAACTGCGGCGGAAAGCGGCAGAAAAGCCTTGGTGATAAGCCTTCCCGTCGCCCGATGATTGGGCTATGTAGCTCATCTACGCCATACTGCAGATCAGGAGTGCCTGTGCCATGACCTTGTCCAATCTCCCGCCGCTCGTCACTGTTTTCGGCGGGTCCGGATTTGTCGGCCGTCATGTCGTGCGGGCCCTGGCCAAACGCGGCTTTCGCATTCGCGTCGCGGTTCGCCGCCCCGATCTCGCAGGTTTCCTGCAGCCCTTGGGCAATGTCGGGCAGATTTCCTTCGTTCAGGCCAACCTGCGCTACCGCAAATCGGTGGATGCTGCGGTTCATGGCTCCGATCACGTCGTCAACTGCGTCGGCATTCTGTTTGAGGCCGGGCGCAACACGTTCGATTCGGTCCAGGATTTTGGCGCCCGCGCGGTCGCCGAGGCCGCGCGCGGTGCCGGCGCGACATTGACGCATGTGTCGGCCATCGGCGCCGATGCCAATGCCGAATCGCTCTATGCCCGCAGCAAGGGCCGCGCGGAAAAGGCGATCCTGGAGACCGTTCCGGAAGCGGTGATCCTGCGGCCGTCGATCATCTTCGGACCGGAGGACGGTTTCTTCAACAAGTTTGCCGAAATGTCGCGCTTCTCGCCTGTCCTGCCGCTGGTCGGCGGCGGCAACACCGCATTCCAGCCGGTCTATGTCACAGACGTTGCCGAAGCGGTGGCCAAATCTGTCGAAGGCAAAGTGGCCAAGGGCCGGATCTATGAAATCGGCGGCCCGGACGTCCTGACTTTCAAGCACTGTCTCGAAATCCTCATGAAGACCATCGATCGCAAGCGCACCTTGTTGCCGATCCCCTTCGGCATAGCGTCCATGATCGGCTCCGTTGCGTCGATGGTGCCGTTCATCGCGCCGCCACTCACCGTCGATCAAGTCACCCTGCTGAAGCGCGATAATATTGTGTCGGCGAATGCGCAGACCGAAGGCCGCACGCTTGAGGCGTTTGGCATCGCGCCGACCTCGGTCGAAGCCGTGCTGCCGTCTTATGTGGTGCGCTACCGTCCGCAGGGCCAATATAGCCGGTCCGGCGGCGCCGCTTGACCGCACCCCGCGCGGGCTGAAAATGGATTGCAAGACAAACCGCCGGTACCTACCGGCGGTTTCTTTTTGATCGCCGCAGAATAAACCGTTGCAGTTCTGCCGCACTGAAAAAAGCGATTGATCTTTACCGTCGATTCAACATGTATCGATATTGATAACGACGGTTCCAGCACATACACAGCAGCCGCGCCTCATCGTTCGTTTCAGGAACAACCGGCGCCGTCACATCACCTTGAGAGGCACATTTTTTATGGGCAAGTCGATCGCGATTTTCTTTGCGTGCGCGGCACTTATCATCCTGGCTGGATCCTTCGCTGCGCCGAAGACGGTCGCCAGCAATCATAGCGGTTGCGCACCGGCTTATGGCGTCGATCCCTGCACGACCGCGTCGATCGGCACGCTGGCCGGCGAATAAGACTTTCCGCCTTCTGACAAGGCGGCACAGACTATGGCGGGGGCCAGGAGCCGCATGCAACCTCTTCAAGGAGGTGCATGCGGTTTTTTATTGGCTTAGAGCATGTGAGGATGAAGCGCTCTAGCCGAACAGCCAGAGGCCGATGAGGCCAGCGGTGCCGACGACGATGCGCCAGATGGCGAACGGCGCAAAGCCACGATTCGAGACGAAGTTCAAAAGCGACCGCACGACCAGCAGCGCGGATACGAAGGCGGCGATGAAGCCGACGGCAATCAGCGAGGCGTCATCGAAATTGAGCGCATCCCGGTTCTTGTAGAGATCCAGCGTGAAGGCACCGAGCATGGTCGGCATCGCCAGGAAGAACGAGAATTCCGCTGCGGAGCGCTTGTCGGTCCCCATCAGCAGCGCACCGGCGATCGTCGCGCCGGAGCGCGATGTGCCCGGGATCATCGCCAGGCACTGGAACAGGCCGATTTTGAAGGCCAGCGAGGGCGGATAATCCATGACATCCCGATAGACCGGTTTCAGAGGCATGCGATCGATCGCATAGAGAATGACGCCGCCGATAATCAACACGATGCAGATCAGCATCGGCGTTTCGAACAAAACGGTCTTGATGAAATCATGCGCGATGGCGCCGATCACAGCCGCCGGCAGGAAGGCGAGAAGGATCGACAGCACGAATTTCCTGGCCTTCGCGCTGGAGGGCAAGGCAAGGGCGATGGACAGAAGGCGCTGGAAATAGACCAGCAGAATGGCAAGGATCGCACCGAGCTGGATGAGCACTGCAAAGGTATTGCCGGGCGATTTGAAGCCGAGAAAATGCCCGGCGAGCAGGACGTGGGCGGTTGACGATACCGGAATGAATTCGGTCAGGCCTTCGATAAGGCCAAGGAAAAGCGCACTGATGATCGATTGATCGGCCATAGAATTAAGCATCCCTGAAGCATTGGAGGTTAGGGTCTGGGACCAACGACGGGCATTGGCTGATTCGCTTGTGTTTGCGCCAGCAAGTTCCTATAGCTTTTTCTAACGCTGCGTGGCCAGACGAAACCGCCGCGACAAAACCATCCCCTCCCAATCGAACTGACGAAACCCGATAGCTTATGCCGACACTTTATCACCACCCGATGTCCACATCCTCCCGGTTCGTCCGCCTGATCCTTTCGGAATACGGCTACCAGACGGAATTGGCGGAGGAGCAGCCCTGGGAGAAGCGGCGGGATTTCCTGACGCTCAATCCGGCCGGCACACTGCCGGTCTATGTCGACGACAGCATGCGCGCGCTCTGTGGGGCGACGGTGATTTCCGAATATCTCGATGAGACCAACGGCGTCCTGAAGCGGGATCGCCGCCTCCTGGCCGAGGACCCCTTCCAGCGCGCAGAGATCCGCAGGCTGGTCGAATGGTTCTTGCAGAAAATGGAAGCCGACGTGACGCGGCCGCTGGTGCGCGAGCGCATCTTCAAGCTGCAGATGACGCCTGATCAGGGCGGCGGCGCGCCGGACTCGAAAATCCTGCGCACATCGCGCTCGAATATCCGCCAGCATCTGAAATATCTGGGATGGCTTGCGGGCTCGCGCACCTACCTGGCCGGCGACCGCTTGTCCTATGCCGATCTGGCCGCCGCCGCTGCCGTCTCGGTGCTGGATTATCTCGGCGAAATCGACTGGTTGGAGGCACCCGCCGTGAAGGACTGGTACCAGCGCCTGAAATCACGGCCGTCCTTCCGTCCGATGCTTGCCGAGCGCGTCCGCGGGGTTACGCCCGTTTCTCACTACGCTGATCTGGACTTTTAAGGAGACGGCTGTGCCCGGCAATGCGCTCCTTGAGGAGAAGCATGACAAGAGGCGCCGGACGCTGACCAGCTTCCTGAAGGACGAGGCCCGCGACAAGGGGTTTGATGTCTGCCGGGTGACGCTTCCCGATTCCATTCCGCAAGCGCCGGAGCGACTCGCCGATTTCCTCGCGGAAGGATATCACGGCACGATGGACTGGATGGCCGAAACCGCCGTCCGCCGGGCCGATCCACGCGTGCTCTGGAGCGATGTGCGCTCTGTTGTGCTGTTCGGCATGAATTATGGGCCGGACGAGGACCCGCGCTCTATTCTCGACAAGCCTGCCCTCGGCGCCATCTCCGTCTATGCCCGCAACCGCGATTATCACGATGTCATCAAGGGCAAGCTGAAAGAGGTCGCGACCCGCTTTGCGGCAAGGGCGGGCGAGGACGTCAAGGTCTTCGTCGATACCGCGCCGGTGATGGAAAAGCCGCTCGCCGAGCAGGCGGGGCTCGGCTGGCAGGGCAAGCACACCAATCTCGTCAGCCGCGAATTCGGGTCCTGGCTTTTTCTCGGCAGCCTGTTCACCACGGCCGACCTTCTGGTCGACGCGCCGGAACAGGATCACTGCGGCTCCTGCCGCGCCTGTCTCGACGCCTGTCCGACCGATGCTTTCCCCGCACCTTACCGGATCGACGCACGCCGCTGCATTTCCTACCTGACGATCGAGCACAAGGGGCCGATCGATCCGTCCATTCGTCCCAAGATCGGCAACCGTATCTATGGCTGCGACGACTGTCTTGCGGCCTGCCCCTGGAACAAGTTTGCAGCCGCCGCCTCCGAGATGAAGCTGAAGGCGCGCGAGGATATGAAAGAGCCGCCGCTGTCGTTTCTGCTGACGCTCGACGATAGCGCGTTCCGCACGTTCTTTTCCGGCTCGCCGGTCAAGCGCATCGGCAGGGACCGGTTCGTGCGCAACTGTCTGATTGCCGCCGGCAATTCCGGTGAGGACGGTCTCGTCGATCTTTGTCTTTCCCTGTCGGCCGATCCCTCGGCGACCGTGCGGGGGATGGCGGTCTGGGCGCTTTCGCGGCTTATGACCGCTGGCGACTTCGCGAAATTTGCGGCAAGACAGGCCGGGGAGACCGATCCCGAGGTTCTCGCCGAATGGAAATTGGCAGGAGTGGTGTGATGCATGTTCTGGTTTTGGGCGCCGGGTTCTCCGGCTCGGCAATCGCCAAGGCTTTTTTACCCCTGGCGGTATCTGTGACGGGAACGACGCGATCGCAAGACAAGCTCGCCGGCCTGCACGCACTGGGCATCGATGCCCTCGTCTATGACGGCACGACGATTTCGCCGGAACTTGCCGCCGTCATGAAACGCGCGACGCATCTGGTCCAGTCGATTGCGCCGGGTCGCGATGGCGATCCCATGATGCGTCCCGGAGCGCCGTCACTGGCCGGGTTGATGCCGAACCTGAAATGGGCGGGCTATCTCTCGACGGTTGGCGTCTATGGCGACCATGGCGGCGCCTGGGTGGCGGAGGACGCGTCTCTGGAGCCGGTCTCCGCCCGTTCCGTCGAGCGCGTCGCCGCTGAACAGGCGTGGCTGGCCTTCGGCCAGGCCAGCAACATTCCCGTCGCGGTGCTGCGTCTCTCCGGCATCTATGGTCCGGGCCGCAATGCATTCTGCAATCTTGCCGCCGGAACCGCGCGCCGACTGATCAAGCCCAATCAGGTGTTCAACCGTATCCGTGTCGAGGATATTGCCGGCGCTACCGTCTTTCTCTCCGGGCGGTCGATTGGCGGCATCTACAATGTCACCGATCATGAACCGGCGCCGCCGCAGGATATCGTGGCAGAAGCTGCACGCCTGATGGGCGTCGACCCGCCTCCCGAAATGCCTTTCGAGACCGCCGAGCTCTCGCCGATGGCCCGCTCCTTTTATGGAGAGAACAAGCGCGTTTCCAATGCACGCCTGCGTGATCTCGGATTTGTCTTCCGCTTCCCCGACTATCGGATTTCGCTAGCGGAATTATGGGATGGCGGCCATTGGCGCGGATAATCTTCCAAGTAACGGATGTTCAGGGTAGTCTATGCTGTGTTTCTTATAGATGTGGTGAATTGTGGCCAAATATCGGCTCGGCAATGGCCATTTGGTCTATAAAAATGGCAAGAATATCTCCGTAGTGCTGCCAAAATCGTACACGCATAGAGGGAGTCTTGGATTCTCTAGCTTCGAAATTGGCTGGAATCGGCCAATTTCAAAAAATTGAATCCTTTTTATCAACCCCATAGATGTTCATGCCGATGTGAGTGGCCTCTGTCAGACTAACGCCTGAATACAAAGCATTTCTGCAGCTATGTGACAGAATTTCAAAATTTCGTAATTTTAATTTTTCGTAGATCGTCAATACTTCCTAATGCAAGGTTAAAGGTTGAAGCACTTTTTCGCCATTTTTCCCCCCGACAACCCAAGCCTTCGTAAGGTTTATCTAAATTTCAAGCGAAGGGGTCATCTTTTTGATCAGGATGAAATTAACATCTGCTGCTTTAGCGGCAGCTTTTGCCTTGGGGGCAACTCTTACATCGATGGCGCCAAGCCAAGCGGCAACAAGCCAGGTCAAAGCAGGCCAGGCCAAGGGCGGCAACTGCGGTGGTGCATCCTGGTACGCGCTTTCGTCGCGCACCGCATCCGGCGAGCGGATGAATGCCAAATATCTCACGGCCGCTCACCGCAATCTCAAGTTCGGCACCAAGGTCGCCGTCACCAACAAGCGCAACGGCAAGACTGTCGTCGTTCGCATCAACGATCGTGGCCCCTTCATTCGCGGCCGCGTGCTCGATCTCTCGAAGGCCGCCGCTTCCCATATCGGCATGATCAGCTCAGGCACTGCCAGCATCTGTTATCGCGTCGTCAGCTGACGAAAACACCCCTGTCCGGGATGTGTTCCGGCCGGGTTTGATTGAGACCACAGCCTCCCATCTGGTCAGCAATCGTCACGCGCAAGCGCCTCCCGGCTTGCTCTTGACGGCCATCACCGCTACCACGGCGGAAAATGGAGTTTGAACGATGCGACTGGGTGGCAGGCTCGCCGGAGCCATAGAGGTTCTTGCCGATATAGAAACGCGCAAGCGTCCCGTAGCCGACGCCCTCAAGGATTGGGGGCTGGCACACCGTTTCGCCGGGTCCGGCGATCGTGCCGCGATCGGCAACATCGTCTATGACGCGCTGCGCATGAAACTCTCGCATGCCTATCTGATGGATAGCGACAGCGCCACGGCGCTCGGGCATGCCGTCATGTTCCGCCAGTGGGGCGTTTCGCCCGATGAGCTGGCCGGCGAACTGGAGGGCGACAAGTTCGCCCCCGAGCCTCTGACGGCCGGGATGGTTGCCGCCTTTGCCAGCCGTAAGCTCGAAGATGCGCCACTCCATGTGCAGGGCGATATCCCGGAATGGGTTCAGCCGTCCTTTGAAGAAAATTTCGATGAAGACTGGCTTGAAGAAGCGCAGGCGCTAGCCGGCCGTCCGGCGCTCGATCTGCGTGTCAACACGTTGAAGGCAACGCGCGACAAGGTGTTGAAGGCACTCGATCGCAGCGGCGTCGAGCCGGCGGCGATTGCCCGGAATGGTATCCGGGTGAAGGCAGGCGAAGGCGCCTCGCGCCTCCCCAATGTTACGGCCGAAATCTCCTTCGAGAAGGGCTGGTTCGAGGTTCAGGACGAAGGCTCGCAGATTGTTGCCGACCTGGTCATGCCGAAGGAAGGCGATCAGATCCTGGACTATTGCGCCGGCGGCGGCGGCAAGACCTTGGCGATGGCGGCGGCCATGAACAACAAGGGCCAAATCCATGCCTACGATACCGACCGCAAGCGCCTCGCGCCGATCATCGAGCGCCTCAAGCGCGCGGGCACCCGCAATGTGCAGGTCCATGACCGGCTGGAAGGTTTGAAGCCGTTTGCCGGCAAGTTCGATCGCGTCCTGGTCGATGCGCCCTGCACCGGCACCGGTACCTGGCGCCGCCGCCCGGATACCAAATGGCGGCTGACGCAGAAGAACCTGGAGGAGCGGCTGGGCCAGCAGCAGGAAGCGCTTGCCGGTGCCTCATCCTTCGTGCGCCCCGGCGGTCACCTGATCTACGTCACCTGTTCGGTTCTGCCGGAGGAAAACGAGGCGCAGGTTTACGCGTTCTGCGAGGACAATCCGGAATTCGAAATCCTGTCCGCCGCTGACGCCTGGGCCGATCTGTTCGGCACCGACAAGAAGCAGCCCTGGTCAGCGGACATGAAGACGGTAACGCTGACGCCGGCCTCCACCGACACCGACGGGTTCTTTTTCTGCCTGATGGGCCGCAAGGGCTGAGTGCAGTGAAGAGGCTTCAGCCGGGTTCGCCGCTGCTCTTGCGGTGGCCTTTCTGTTGCCTCGCACATTGAAGGCATTCTAAACTATACACTTTGACACAAGTTTCGTTTTGGTTCATGAAAACCCGGCTGAACAGCCACGTCCATCCACTGGGCCGCGCGGCTTGCGCGACCGGTGCACCGGGTGAGGGGAACGCCGGATTCATCCGGAAAACTACCAGGAGAGGTCATGACCAAATCATTCCTTCGCAGCGCCGCACTGGCGCTCGCCACCGCAACCTCGGTGTTTGCGCTGCAGCCGGCGCAGGCTGCAACCGATGCCGCTGCCGTCGTCAAACATTATGCCGACGTGGCCCATGCCAAATTTTCGGATGCGCTCTCGACGGCCGAGGCGCTCGACAAGGCCGTTGATGCGCTGATCGCCACGCCGAGCGAAGCGACGCTGAAGGCGGCGCGCGAAGCCTGGCTTGCTGCCCGCAATCCCTACCAGGAAACCGAAGTCTATCGTTTCGGCAATCCGATCGTTGACGAGTGGGAAGGCAAGGTCAACGCCTGGCCGCTGGATGAAGGCCTGATCGACTATGTCGATCCAAGCTACGGTACGGAAAGCGACGAGAATTCGCTGTTCACCGCCAACGTCATCGCCAACAAGACGATCAAGATCGACGGCAAGGACGTGGACGCGACCAGCATCACCCCGGAATTCCTGTCAGGCACGCTGCAGGAAGCAGGCGGCGTCGAGGCGAATGTCGCCACCGGCTATCATGCCATCGAATTCCTGCTCTGGGGCCAGGATCTGAACGGCACCGGCCCGGGCGCCGGCAACCGCCCCTATACGGACTATGACGCCAAGGCCTGCACCAACGGCAATTGCGACCGCCGCGCCGCCTACCTGAAGGCTGCCAGCGACCTGCTCGTGTCCGATCTCAAGGAGATGGCCGCCAACTGGGCGCCGGACGGCGCTGCCACCAAAAATGTCGAAGCCGATGCCAAGGCCGGCATTGGCGCGATCCTGACCGGCATGGGTTCGCTCTCCTACGGCGAACTCGCCGGCGAGCGGATGAAGCTCGGCCTTTTGCTGCATGATCCGGAAGAGGAACACGATTGCTTCTCCGACAACACCTACAACTCGCATCTGCATGATGCGATCGGCATCCAGGCCGCCTATACCGGCGAGTACACCAGGGTCGACGGCACCAAGCTGACCGGTCCGTCGCTGTCCGAACTCGTTGCCGCCAAGGATCCGGCGCTCGACAAGGAAATGAAGGAAAAGCTGGCCACGACCGTCACGGCGATGCAGACTATGRCCAAGCGCGGCGACACGGTGGAAAAATACGACCAGATGATCGGCGAAGGCAACGCCGAGGGCAATGCCGCCGTTCAGGCCGCCATCGATGGCCTGGTTGCGCAGGCAAAGACGGTCGAGCGCGTCATTGCGTCGCTGGATCTCGGCGCAATCGAGCTTGAAGGTTCAGACAGCCTGGATAATCCTAACGCCGTCTTCCAATGAGAAAGCAAAGGCGGGCCGCCGCTTCCGGTGTGCGGCCCGGTTTCTTCTGAATGCGTGCTTGGCTCGTCCGACGCCTGATTTTGCCGTCTGCCGTTCTGTTGTTGACAGCGGCGGGCGGTTTTTCCGTTTTTGGCGGCAGTATCTTAGCCGGGGAGCCGGCATCAAAAACGGAAAGCCTTGCAGGAAAAATCCTGCTCTCCACCATCCGCGATGACCTGACCGACGCTGACCGGACGCGTGTCCAAACGGTCACCCGCCCCGCTACCGATTTTTCCAGGGCCGAAAAGTTCGAAGCCATGTCCGGCGGCGCAGGCACGTCCATCGCGTCCGTCAATCAGGATAGCCTTTCGCAGTTCTCGTCCAATATTACCTTTCAAGAAGAAGGAAGCTTCAAGCTCGGTAATGCGCTGTTTCGCAAACTCTGGGTCTCATCGCCCTCCTCGACGCAGGCATCGGACGGTCTTGGGCCACTCTACAATGCCCGCGCCTGCCAGACCTGCCATCTGAAGGACGGCCGCGGCCATCCACCAGAGGGATCAGCGGACGCGACGTCGATGTTCCTGCGGCTTGCCCGTGCGCCAAAAACCGATGCCGAGCGCGCGGCGATCGCTACGCATGAGGTGCTGAATTTCCCCGATCCCGTCTATGGCCAGCAATTGCAGGATAGCGCGGTGCCGGGCCTTGCCGCCGAAGGCCATATGCGGATCAGCTATACCGAAATCCCGGTGAAGCTTGCCGGCGGAGATATCGTCTCGTTGCGCAAGCCGCACTATTGGGTCGACAAGCCCGGTTATGGCGCGCTCGATCCGGCGACCAGCCTGTCGCCACGGGTGACGCAGGTGATGTCCGGGCTTGGTCTTGTCGAGGCTATCCATCCTGCCGATATCATCGCCAATGCCGATCCGGACGACGGAGATGGCGATGGCATCAGCGGCAAGATGGCCGTGGTTCGCGATCCGCAATCGCGCGATCTGGCGCTCGGCCGTTTCGGCTGGAAGGCGCAGAACGCAACGGTGCGTCAGCAGGCAGCCGATGCCCTGGCTGGCGACATCGGCATCTCGTCGCCTGATGCCCGGCGCAGCCATGGCGATTGCACGCCCGCCCAGACCGCCTGCCTGGCGATGGCAGACGGCGTGCAGGCGCGCCTTGGTGACACGGAAGCGCCGGATCCCGTCCTCGATCTCATCACCTTCTATTCCGAGAACCTGGCCGTGCCGGCGCGGCGCAAGGCGAGCTTTGCCGAAACGCTTGCCGGCAAGAAGGTGTTTTATCAAAGCGGCTGCGTTTCTTGCCATGTGCCGAAATTCGTCACGCGCCGCGATGCCGCCAACAAGGCGCACGCGTTCCAGCTGATCTGGCCCTATTCCGATTTTCTGCTGCATGACATGGGCGAAGGCCTTGCCGATGGTCAGCCGGTGGGCGTGGCGTCGGGCAGCGAATGGCGTACACCGCCGCTCTGGGGCATCGGCCTGACCAAGGTGGTGAGCGGGCACACGTTCTTTCTGCACGATGGCCGCGCCCGCAATCTGACGGAAGCGATCCTCTGGCATGGCGGTGAGGCAACAAAAGCCCGCGACCGGTTTGCCGCGCTGGAAAAAGCCGATAGACAAGCCCTGATTACTTTTCTGGAGTCCCTTTGATGCGTCACCGGCATATCCTGCTTCTCGGTCTTTGCCTTGCCTTCCTTTCGCTGCCGGCCATGGCGGAAGATGAAGAGGCGGCCGCGCCGCGCGCCGGATTGAACCTGGATGCCGTTCCCAGCGTCATGCAGAAGGCTGTCGATGATTTCATCCGTCCCGGCTACCGCGATCTGCTGGAGGGAACGGAAACGCTCGCTGAAGCCGCACACACGCTCTGCGAAAAGCCGTCGGCCGAGACACTGGGCGATGTGCAGATGAGCTTTGACGAGGTCGTCCAGCAATGGTCGGCAATCGAGATCGTTCGGGTGGGGCCGGTCATCGAAGCCAACCGTTTCGAGCGCTTCCTGTTTTTCCCGGATCGCAAGAGCACCGGCCTGAAACAGGTCCAGCGCATACTGGCAACGAATGACGAGACGGCCACCGCGGCGGAAACGCTGAAGGGCAAGAGCGTTGCGGCGCAGGGGCTCGGCGCGCTGGAATATGTGCTTTACGGCACCGGGGCCGACGTCCTGCCGGCGGAAAAGAACGGTTTCCGCTGCCGTTACGGCGCAGCCATCGCCGACAACCTGAAAGCCGTCGCCGGCGACCTTCATGCCGAGTGGGAAAAGCCCGATGGGATCCAGGCCGCCTGGAAAAATCCCGGTCCGGATAATCCTGTTTACCGCGACGGCAAGGAAGCAGCGACCGAACTGCTCGGCGTCCTCGTCCACGGTGTGGAAAGCATCCGGGACCAGCGGCTGCGGCCATTCTATGCGGGCATCATCAAGGGCGAGCCCGACAAGGGGCACCCGAAAATGGCGATCTACTGGCGCTCCGGCAATACGATGCCGGCGCTCTCGGCGAATTTTACCGCTCTGCAGACCCTGTTTGACGCTGCCGATATGCAGGCGCTCTTGCCGGACGGAAACGATGATGTGGTCAGCGCCGTGAACTATCTGCTGCAGGCCATCGTCGATGACCTCGACGAGATCGATTTGCCGATCGACGAGGCGATTGCCGATAGCGAACAGCGCGGCAGGCTGAACCGCATCTTGCAGAACACCAATGATGTCCTGCAGCGGCTCAATCTCGATTTCGGTGCAGCCATCGGACTCGGCGCTGGCTTCTCGTTTGCCGATGGGGATTGAGCCAAACCGACATATTTCCGCTGATAGCAAGCGGTTGACAACAAACGAACATTGGCGCAATGGATCGGCCGTGTTCCGCACGCGAACACGGCCAAACAAGGATCAACGGATCATGAACCCCGACAGTCGAAGTAGCGCTTCGATTCTCCCGATCGTCAGGCCCTGATAGCAAGGGGTTTCCGCTGGCGGTCGAAGACTTGCCAGATTGGAACCCTATATGCTGCGCATCTACACAAGCCAGAACAATCACCTTGCCCTGATCGAAGCCTCAACCGAACTGGGTGAAGCTACTCCGATCGTATGGTTCGATCTGTTCAATCCCGCCCAGGACGAAACCCGCATCGTCGAGCAGCATCTTGGCATCGAAATCCCGACGCGCGACGAAATGCAGGAAATCGAACTGTCCGATCGCCTGTATCAGGAGGACGGCGCCGAGTTCATGACCATGACGGCTGCAACCGAGCTTGACGGCGACAATCCGGTCAAGGTGCCCGTCACCTTCATCCTGAAGGGCAACACGCTGGTAACGGTCCGTCATGCCGACCCGAAGCCGTTTCATCTCTATGCAGCACGTATGCAGCGCCTGAACGGTGTTTCCTGCGAAAGCGGCGAGCTGGTCATGCTCGGGCTTCTGGAAGCGATGATCGACCGCACGGCTGACGCTTTGGAGCGAACCGGCAACGAAATCGACGGCATCTCGCGGGAGGTGTTTCGCAAGACCAATTCCAGCGCCACGAAAAAGACCCGCGACCTGCAGTCGCTGATCGAGCAGATCGGTCAGAAGGGGGATTTTCTCAGCGTCATCCGCGAAAGTCTCGTCAGTGTCGGGCGTCTGGTTGCCTATCATACGGCGCTGGATGGTATCGGCACGCGCAAGGCGATCAAGGAAAGCCGCCAGCGGATCAAGCTGATCCAGCGCGATGCCGCTTCGCTCGGTGACCACGCGCTGTTCCTGTCGAACAAGATCAATTTCCTGCTCGATGCGACGCTGGGGCTGATCAACCTGGAGCAGAACCAGATCATCAAGATTTTTTCGGTGGCCGCCGTCGTCTTCCTGCCGCCGACGCTGGTCGCCTCGATCTATGGCATGAACTTCGATGTCATGCCGGAGCTGAAATTCCAGTTCGGCTATCCGATGGCGCTGTTCATGATGGTGCTGTCGGCCTTCCTGCCGTTCCTCTATTTCAAGCGGCGGGGCTGGCTTTAATCGGGCAATTGCAGAATGTTGAGTTCGGTAAAAACCTCGCTCTCCGTCATGTCAGGCGTTGTGGCGGGATCCAGCACGCTCAGGTCAGTCCGCGAAAGATACTTTCACGCGACGGGCGTCGCATGGCTGGATTCCTGCGACATCCCTCGGGTCAAGCCCGAGGACAGGAATAGCGGAGGATGAGAAGCCAAACCGGTCAACGGCAACTCTATGCTGACGGAAATCTTATGGCGTATCGAAACAGCTCCAGGGAAGCGATCCTCACCGGCCGCCGCACCTTCCTTAAAATGGCCGGTGCTGCATGGGCGGCAACACTGGCGCCGCAAGCCGCCTTCGCCCTGTCGCTTACCGATGCCGTCTACGCCTCCGCCTTCAGGGCGCCCGATGGGTCCTATGGTGTGGCGACACTGACGGAGGAGGGGGCGATCATCGAGCGGGTGCCGCTGCCCGCCCGTGCGCATGGCATGACCTATTCGCCGGTTACCAACCGCGCCGTCGCCTTTGCCCGACGGCCGGGCACCTATGCGATGATTTTCGCACCGGATGGCAACATGGAGCCGGTCGTTATCACCTCCGTCGAAGGCCGGCACTTTTATGGCCACGGTTGCTTTTCAGCGGATGGACGTCTGCTTTATGCCACGGAGAACGATTTTGCAGGCAATCGCGGCATGATTGGCGTTTATGACGGCACCGGCAGCTTTTCCCGCGTCGGCGAGTTTCCCTCCTATGGCATCGGTCCGCACGACATGACCCTGTCGGGTGATGGCCACATGCTCGCCGTGGCCAATGGCGGTATCGAAACCCATCCGGATTTCGGCCGCACCAAGCTCAATCTCGACCATATGGAGCCATCGCTGGCGCTGATCGACACCGCCACCGGTGCGCTGATCGAGCGCCATGCCATGCCTGACAATCTGCGGCAGCTCTCGACCCGCCATGTCGATATCGATGCGGATGGCAAGGTCTGGTTCGCCTGCCAGTACGAGGGCGCCCGCAACGACCTGCCGCCGCTGGCCGGCTCGTTTGCGCGCGGTGAGGACATCCGCTTTCTTGAACTGCCGGAAGACGCGACGCTCGCGCTCGCCAATTATGTCGGCGCCATCGCGGTCAACCGGCGCGATGGGTTGATCGGGCTGGCGTCACCAAAGGGCGGAACGGCGGTCACGGTCGATGCGAAAACGGGAGCGGTGCTCAAGCAGGAGCGCCTTGCCGATGCAGCCGGGATTGCGCCAGCAGCGCACGGTTTCGTCGCATCGTCCTATTCGGGGCAGTTCGGCGGCACGCAGAGCAAAGTCGCCTGGGACCAGCATATCGTCAGGCTTGGAACGCTCTGATATCCGGCTGTCTGCGGCTCACGAGGGGCCGCCGGTGGTTCGGGCCAGCGCGGCGATATCGTCCCAGAGATAGGCGACTTGCTCGTAGCTCTGGTCGCCGAGCCCGATCCTGCCGGTTTCGACCGCCTTTGCGCCCAGCCGCTCGTAGAAGCCTCGATTGGGATTGCCGGCCAGCACCCAGGCGAAGAGCGATGTGGCACCTTGCCCGGCACAATGGACCGCCATCGAACGGACAAGCGCGCTGCCGATGCCCGCGCCCTGATATTCCGCCCGGACATAAAGCGCATAGAGTTCATGGATATGGGCGGGCAGGCGGCCGCGCGCCGGCCCGAAATTGGCAAAGCCGATGACGTCTCCTGCCGATGGCTCGGTGGCGACGAGATAGGAGACGCCCGGCTCGCCCATGCGCCGGGCGTGGCGCACGGCCTGCTCCTCGCGCGACAGCCCGTCGAGAAAGCCGTCCGCCAGCAATCCGCGAAAGGCCGAGCGCCAGGTATCGACCAGCACGCCGGCGATCATGAACAGGTCGTCGCCGGTACCGGGTCTGATTTCGAAGGGCTGATCCATGTGATCGATATGGGCCATGCGACCGATATGGGGATTGCGTGATGCGATTGTAAAGCGGGTTGTGGCTCCGCAGCGCCAATGAGGCTTGCCCTTGTTTTTCCGCCATGCGACTGTCCGTGCAACCGAACACAGACTATGAGAGTACACGGTGGAATTTCGCGAACGTATCCGCAACAGTTTCGGCAGGCAGGCCGCGATGGCGACCATCGGCGCGGAGTTGACGCGGGTGGAGCAGGGTTCGGTGGAGATCGAACTTCCGTTCGATGAGAAGCTGACGCAGCAGCATGGTTTCCTGCATGCGGGCATCATTTCGGCAGCGCTCGATGCGGCGGGCACCTATGCCGCCTATTCGGTGATCGATCCCGACGCCTCCATCCTCACCATCGAATTCAAGGTCAACCTGATGTCGCCGGGCCGCGGCGAACGCTTCCTGTTTCGCGGCGAAGTCACGAAACCCGGCACGACGATCATCGTTTCCGATGGCCGCGGCTACGCGATTTCGCAGGATGGTCCGGCCAAGCTGATCGCCTCGATGACCGGCACGATGATGGTGATCCGCGGACGCGAGGGAATTGAAGGATGAGTTTCGAACTGCAACAGGTGGCGGGCAAGACGCTGCTCTATGTCATGGCCGTCGATGCTGAATACGGCGTGCACCTGCGCGAGCGTATCTCTCCGCTGATGACGGGCGTCGGTCCGGTCGAGGCAGCCGTGACGCTGACACGCACGCTGGCCGAGCTGGCCGGTCGCGACAGCCTGCCCGATCTTGTCGTCTCGCTCGGCTCGGCCGGCTCGGCACGGCTGGAACAGGCCGAAGTTTATCAGGCGACCTCCGTCGCCTATCGTGACATGGATGCCTCGCCGCTCGGCTTTGAAAAGGGCGCGACGCCGTTTCTCGATCTGCCTGTCACCGTCGATCTGCCGTTGCGCATTCCTGGTGTCAAAACGGCAAGTCTCTCGACGGGCGCCAATATCGTCTCCGGCGCGACTTACGAAACCATAGCGGCCGACGTGGTCGAAATGGAAACCTTCGCGGTCCTTCGGGCCTGCCAATCGTTCGGTATTTCCCTGATTGGCCTGCGCGGCATTTCCGACGGCAAGGCTGAACTCAAGCACATTGGCGACTGGACCGAATATCTGCACGTGATCGATGAGAAGCTGGCGGCTGCGGTCGATGCACTGGAAAATGCCGTTAAAACCGGCGAAATCGCCCTCTGAGGCCGCAAAATTGTCCGGGTGCAATGTAATCGTTGCGCTTGGCGCCGCCTTTATTTAAAGGCTCGCCTTATACCAAGGATCGGTGATAGGAACCCATAGGATGGCACATACCGGCCTTTCGGCGAGGCGCGTTGCGAAGAGCGATGCATACGCATCGGTCGAGGGACGCAACGACGCCGAAAGGCCGGTATGTGCCACCTTCGGTCGGCTTCTCTTCGCTTCCGGYGGCGTCGAGGCTCTTGCACGATGCGAAAGCATCGTGCAAGAGCCTCTCCTTGCCCGAAACGAAGATCGAGCCGATCCTATGGGCTCCTATCATCGATCCTTGGTATTAGTTCCCCATTAGATAGTTCCAAGCCAGCGGAAGCGCGTCATGACAGCGACAGTCCATCCCGATACCGTTCTCATTGTCGATTTCGGCAGCCAGGTCACGCAGCTGATCGCTCGGCGCGTCCGCGAGACCGGCGTCTATTGCGAGATCGTGCCCTTCCAGTCGGCCGAGGAAGGCTTCAAACGGCTGAACCCGAAGGCGATCATCCTGTCCGGCAGCCCGGCCTCGACGCTCGACATCGGCTCGCCGCGGGCCCCGCAGATGGTGTTCGACAGCGGCCTGCCGGTTCTCGGCATCTGCTATGGCCAGCAGACCATGTGCGAACAGCTCGGCGGCAAGGTCGAGGCCGGTCATCACCGCGAATTCGGCCGCGCCTTCATCGAGATCGACAAGGAATGCGCGCTTTACGATGGCATCTGGACCGTCGGTTCCCGCCACCAGGTCTGGATGAGCCATGGCGACCGCGTCACCGCGATCCCGGCCGGCTTCGAAGTCGTTGCCACTTCGCCGAATGCGCCGTTTGCCTTCATCGCCAACGAGGCGAAGAAATTCTACGCCGTGCAGTTCCATCCGGAAGTCGTCCACACGCCCGACGGTGCCAAGCTTCTGGCCAATTTCGTCCACAAGATCGCCGGCCTCAAGGGTGACTGGTCGATGGCCGCCTACCGCGAAAAGGCCGTTGCCGAAATCCGCAAGCAGGTCGGCGACAAGCGCGTCATCTGCGGCCTGTCCGGCGGCGTGGACTCCTCCGTTGCGGCCCTGCTCATCCATGAAGCGGTCGGCGACCAGCTGACCTGCATCCTCGTCGACCACGGCCTGATGCGCAAGAACGAGGCGGCCGATGTCGTTGCCATGTTCAAGGAGCACTACAATCTGCATCTGGTGCATGTCGATGCGTCCGATATGTTCATCAATGCGCTGGAAGGCGAAAGCGACCCGGAAACCAAGCGCAAGACTATCGGCCGCCTATTCATCGACGTCTTCGAAGCGGAAGCCAAGAAGCTCGGCGGCGCCGAATTCCTCGCCCAGGGCACGCTCTATCCGGATGTGATCGAAAGCGTCTCGTTCACCGGCGGCCCGTCGGTCACCATCAAGTCGCACCACAATGTCGGCGGCCTGCCGGCCCGGATGAACATGTCCTTGGTCGAGCCGCTGCGCGAACTGTTCAAGGACGAAGTCCGCGTTCTTGGCAAGGAGCTCGGCCTGCCCGATAGCTTCATCGGCCGCCATCCCTTCCCGGGTCCGGGCCTTGCCATCCGCTGCCCGGGCGGCATCACCCGTGAAAAGCTCGAAATCCTGCGCGAGGCAGACGCCGTCTATCTCGACGAAATCCGCAAGGCCGGTCTCTACGACGCCATCTGGCAGGCCTTTGCCGTGCTGCTTCCCGTGCAGACCGTCGGCGTCATGGGCGACGGCCGCACCTACGAATTCGTCTGCGCCCTTCGCGCCGTCACATCCGTCGACGGCATGACCGCGGATTTCTATCACTACGACATGGATTTCCTCGGCCGCGCCGCCACCCGGATCATCAACGAAGTTCGCGGCATCAACCGCGTCGTCTATGATGTGACGAGCAAGCCGCCCGGCACGATCGAGTGGGAATAGCGCCGGACGGGGCAGTGGCGGAGTTCAGCGGCAATGTCCGCCGCCGTTCGACCGTCGTTTCAGTCCGTCTCTCGATTTCTGACGCTCTTCATTTCTGACCGTCAGGTAAGATCTGCGCCGCTTTGCAGAAATGCGGAGTAGTGAAGCGCCGGACCCCGCCCGCGAGAGGTCGACGACGTCATGACCCTCCCATGCTTGCGCACAGGGTGAGAAGAAGCTCGTCCAGCTGCTCAAACTGCTCGGGCATCCCACCTTCCATCCCGATGATGGCCTCGTCGAGCGCTTCCTTCGAGGGATAGAGTTCGTGCAGGACCAGCAGTGTCTTGTCGCCTTTTTCCTCGAAGGTCACCGTGGTCACGGCACCGTCATCGCTTTCCTCATTCGTCCAGACGAGGCGCGCGTTCGGTATCACTTCGATGTACTTGCCCAAAAATGCCATTGGCTCTGAGGGATCGTGGCCAAACTCGACGCGGTAGCTGCCTCCGGTACGAACATCCATCTCGCAGGAAAGCATGGGCACGCCTGTCGACTTCGGAGCCCACCACCGCATGAACAGCTCGGGTTTGGTCCAGGCCTCGAACACGATGCGCACCGGGCCGTCGAAGGTTCGCGTAACGACGAGCTCGCGCTCGGACTTCCGTTCGACCGTCGTGCGGTTATCCACGGGAGTGGATTCACTATCTCTTCGTTGGTCCATCGATTTTCTCCTTCCGTTTCAATTCCTCGACAACCTTGTCCAATTCATCGAAGCGTGCGCCCCAGAGCTGGCGGTAGCTCTCGATCCATGCCGCCTCTTCCTCCAGTCTGCGTCGGCCGAGCTTKCAGGTCCGCACGCGCCCGACCTTCTCCGTCGTGACGAGCCCCGCCTGCTCCAGGACACCGACGTGCTTCTTCATGCCCGTGAGGGTCATGTGGAACTTCTCGGCAAGCTCCGTGATCGAAGCGTCTGATCGTCCGAGCTGCTCCAGAACGCCGCGTCGGGTGGCGTCCGAGAGCGCGGCAAACGATGCGTCGAGACGGGGGCTGAAATACTGAACCATATGGTTCAGTATATAGCGCATGGATTGGCTGCATGCAAGGGGAGGCGCGGTCAGCCAGCCGCAGTCCTTACGGGACGCGTCCTGCGTTGATGAACATGGGGCCTGGCACGCGGCTAAAGAATGATCGCGCGCTGCCGGAACTGGGCTGCCTCAGAATATCTCAAGCTGCATCTGCCGCAGCAAAATGCGCCATCTGGTCGGCATGTGCCTTCACAAAGGACGGGCGGGCCGTTGCGCGGGCGACATAGTCGCGACAAGCGGGATGTGTCGCTAGTCCGTCAAACCGATCGACCAGCCGCAGCACGTCCGCCATCAGGATGTCGGCCACGGAAAAACGTCCGGCCAGCCATTCCCGTTCCGCCAGCACCGGCTCCAGGTGCTTGAGCCGGTGCTGGTGGAGGAAGCCATCAAAGAGCTTCCATACGGGCGTGTCGCCGGTGTTTCCGGAAAAGATGAACAGCGACCATGGCAGGCTGGCTGCCTCGACAGAGTTGAGCGCCGCGAACAGCCATTTCTTAACATCACTGCGACCATGCGGATCGGCAGGCATCAGCGCGTCACTGCGCTCGCCGAGATGAAGCAGGATCGCGCCGCTTTCGAAGATCGAGATGTCTCCATCGGTCAACCACGGCACCTGGCCGAAGGGCTGGTGGGCGAAATGCTCGGCATTCCGGTCGCCAAAGGGTACTCTCTCGACCCGGTAGGGCAGGCTTGCCTCCTCCAGGGCCCAGCGCACTCGGATGTCGCGCACATAGCCGCGCGGCATTTCGGGAACCCAATCGAAGGTCGTGAGAATGAGGTCGGTCATTCAGCAACTCCAAGAAAAACGGGTAGTTTGTCGAGGAGGCCGCTCCAGCCTTCCTCATGACTTTTACGCGCCTCTTCGTCGGGCAGACGTTCGTGGATCAAGGTCAGTTCGGTGCCGCCCTCAAACGGCAGCAACCGAAACGTGACCAGCGATTCCCGTTCCGGCATTCCCGGCCATTCCCAGGTGAAAACCAGCTTCTTCTCAGGAGCGAMTTCCCGATAAACTCCGGTGGGGTTGTGCACCTCGCCATTCAGCAGCTGGAACGCAACGCTGAAGCGGCCTCCGGGCCGGACGTCAGCCTCGGCGCGAAGCGTCGGCCCCGCATCCGGCCCCCACCACTGGATCATGAGTTCGGGCTGTGTGATCGCCGCCCAAACCTTGGCGGGCGATGCCTTTATTCTGCGCATGATGGTCACGCTCGGCAATATATCGGTCATCGCTTGTCATCCTCTTCCACGAGCGCAACAAGGCGATCGAGACTGGCCGTCCAGAGGCGTTCATAGCGTTTGAGCCACTCCATCGCCTCCTGCATCGGCCCGACCGAAAGGTTGACCGACACGGTGCGACCGGATTTTGTCCGCGTGATCAATCCTGCATCGGACAGGACATCCAGATGTTTCATCATTCCAGGAAGCTTCAGCGAAAACGGCCGGGCAAGCTCGCTCACAGAAAGTCCGGGCTCTTCCTTCAACCGCAGCAGAACGTGCCGCCGCGTGGGATCGGCGAGCGCGGCGAATGTGCGGTCCATAGCTGATGCTTGATACTTCACCATGTAGTGAAGTATTGCGCTTTTGGCTGGTGGAGTCAAACGCTGGGCGTTTTGCTGCGATATCTAAGAGCGATTATCCAGCCATCGCCTTGTTCTCATTCACAAAAGCAGCGATTGCTGCGCCGGCTCCGAGGCTGCGAGGCGAACGCCTTCCAGTTCCAGCATGTGCACCTTGGCCGTTGCGCCGCCGGGGGCGGAAAAGCCGCCGACCTTGCCGCCGGCGGCAAGCACCCGGTGGCACGGGATGATCAACGGTACCGGATTCCGGGCCATCGCCTGGCCGACATCGCGGGCGGCCTGCGGCCCGGCGCCAAGCGCCTTTGCCAGGCTGCCATAGGTGGTCGTGCTGCCCCAGCCGACGCGGCGAAGCGCCTGGTAGATCTGCCGGAAAAATTCGTCCTGGCCGTCGAGATCGAGCGTGACGCCGGAAAAATCGATGCTCTCGCCGTCGAAATAACGCCGGACCGCGACGATGATTTCGCTGATCGCCGGTGTCGGGGCACCGGGCTCCGCCCCGGGCACGCGGCGCCGCAGATTGCGTTCGGTCGCCTCGGCACTTCGTGTCGGCAACTGGAACCGCGTGACGCCGATATCGTTCCAGGCAATGCCGCAATAGCCGCCGGCCGTTGCGAAAACGTGATAGGTCTGTGCTCTCGTTGCCATTGTTCCGTTCCTTTCATTCCCCCCGCAAGAAAAGGGGGGGCAAAAAATGATCCGTCGTCGATCAAGCCGCCGCGTTGAGACGGCTGCTCTCAAGCGCCAGCAGGTATCGTTTGGCATCCAACCCGCCGGCAAAGCCGTGCAACTGGCCATCCGACCCGATGGCGCGGTGACAGGGCACGATAATCGACACCGGATTCCTGCCATTGGCTGCTCCCATGGCACGGCATGCCTTGGGATTGCCGATCTGCCGGGCAATGTCGGCATAGGTCCGGGTCTGACCGAAGGGGATCGCCAGGAGCGCATCCCAAACCTTCTTCTGGAACCCGGTACCCGCCATATCCAGGCTGACGGTGAAAACCGTCCGTTTGCCGGCAAAATATTCTCGCAGTTGCCGTTCTGTTTCCATCAGAACAGGGTGATTGGCGCTCTCCAACCTTTCTCCGAGCCGCACACGCGCGGGGGGGTTATCCTTCTCCCAAAGGATGGCGGCTAAACAGTCGCCGCGAGCGACAAGCTCAAGGTTGCCGACAGGCGAGGCGATGATTTTGTAAACGAAGATCATGGGATGACTTTCGCTCAGTTTTACGGCAATCGCCACCCGTTTCTTGGCGGCCGCATGCTCAGGCGCAGGGCTTATGCCAGGTGTTTGTCACAGCACCAAATTGGTGCGGCGGCCGTTGCGATCCATCATCGTTGGTGGGAATAAATTCATAATGTTCTTGTTTTGTTCTTGATCTCATGTTCGACTCGGGTATACTGGCGACATCCAAAAAGAGATGAGGTCTGCCATGCTTGGAAAAGCCGGGAATGAAGTCGTGCGCAGTGAACAGAAGTCGTTTTCATTCGGCCATGGCGGCGCAGGGCTCAAGCCCCGCCAGAGACATGCCGACGATCTTGGAAAGAGCAACCTGTTCCTTGCGATCGTACCTGAACGGGAGGTTGCATTGCAGGCGGCCGACATTGGCAGGGGCGTGGCTCAGCGCTTCGGCCTGTCGAAAAATCCGCGGCCGCATGAGCTGATGCATGTCTCGCTCAATGCCATCGGCAAATATCCGGATTTTCCGGACGATATCATCTTTGCCGTCTCGGCGGCGATGGCCACTGTGAAAGCCGTGCCGTTCGAGGTGGTGTTCGATCGCGCCATGTCCTTTGCCGGCACCGATGCGGTCGTGCTGGCCAACGCGGTGCGCAGCGAGGAAATGATGGACCTGCACGTGCAGCTCGCCAAGGAAATGTGGGCCGTGGGTCTGACCTTCACCTACAATCCGCGCTTCATGCCGCATATGACGGTCCTTTACGACGAAACGCCTGTTCCCGAGCATATGCTCGCCGAACCGATCAGATGGATCGCCCGCGAGTTCGTTCTCATTCGCAGTTTCGCCGGCAGGAGCGAGTATGAATATATCGATCGCTGGCCGCTGCTGGATTGACGCTTCCTTCGCGGCTCGTAGCCTGCAGCGATGCAGGCTGCGAGCGTGTCCTGATTGTTCGCATTTTCCGAACGGAAGTTCCGGATCCGGGCGGCTAGTCCAACCCTGCATCGAATGCGATGTTGTTTGCACCAGACAGCCGCCCCGGCTTGTTGCAATGTAGGGAAGACCTCCATGCTCCGTTCGTTGATCGCAAGTGCCGTTATCGCCTTCGCCACTCCCGCCCTTGCCAGCGGCGTTCCGCAATATCCTGTGGAATTCACCACGCAGGAAATCGCCACCAACGGCACGACGCTACACGTCCGGGTCGGTGGCAAGGGGCCGGCTGTGGTCTTGTTGCATGGTTATGGCGAAACCGGCGACATGTGGGTGCCCCTCGCGGCCAATCTTGTCCGCGATCACACGGTCATCGTGCCCGACCTGCGCGGCATGGGGCTCTCGGCCAAGCCCGGCAAAGGTTACGACAAGAAGACGCAAGGCCAGGATATAGCCGGTGTGCTGAAGGCGCTGAAGGTGGAAAAGACCGACGTTGTCGCCCACGATATCGGCAATATGGTGGGTTATGCCTTGGTTGCCCAGTATCCGCAGCAAGTCTCCAAGTTTGTGCTGATGGATGCGCCGATCCCGGGCGTCGGACCATGGGAAGATATCCTCAAGCAACCACTGCTCTGGCACTTCCGCTTTGGCGGTCCTGACATGGAGCGCCTTGTCGCTGGCCGCGAGCGCATCTATCTGGATCGCTTCTGGAACGAATTCTCCGCCGATCCGCAAAAGTGGGACGAGGCCTCGCGGCAACATTACGCCGCTCTCTATGCCCAGCCCGGTGCCATGCACGCTGGCTTTGCCCAGTTCGCAGCCTTCGATCAGGATGCTATCGACAACAAGGCGCTTTTGGCCAAGGGCAAGCTTACCATGCCGGTTCTTGCCATTGGTGGTGAAAAGTCCTTCGGCCCGACGATGGCAGTGGTTGCCCGTGCGGCTGCCGGCAATGTCACGGAGGTCGTGATCCCCGCATCCGGCCACTGGCTGATGGAAGAACAGCCTGAAGCGACCGTCACCGCGATCCGGTCCTTCCTCGACAAGAACTGACCTTCTTGTCGCTGCGAAATCGCCTTGCATTCGACCGGCGTGTGGCTTGTCCACGCGCCGGTTGCGTTTCTGCGTTTGCGACCGTTGCGGTGCCGTGAGGCGGACAAACCGCAATTTTTGGCACCTTGCGCCCACCGGCCCAAACCCGCATAAGCGCCGAAAACCGCAGGGAGGCACGGTCATGGATATTTCTGAAATCGTCATCAAAGGGGATACGCCGGGCGTCGAATGGCGGCTGCCGGTCATCCGGTTCAAGGGCAGCGACGACAAGGCGCCCAAAGTCTACATTCAGGCAGCGCTGCATGCCAACGAGCTTCCGGGAACCGCGCTTTTGCATTTCCTGTGTGAACGGTTGCGCCAGGCGGATGCCGATGGCGCGATCCTGAGCGATATCACCATCGTCCCGCAGGCCAATCTGATCGGCACGGCGCAATCGCATTTCGGCGACCTGCAGGGGCGCTTCGATCTCGGCTCGCGCACCAATTTCAATCGCGAGTTCCCGCTGATCCCGCTTGGTGAACGCCAGACGCTGGTCGACGATCTCGAGCGCTACCCGGCGGTCGAGCAGCTGAAGCGGCAGTTGCTGCATATGGCGCTGGGTGCCGATCTGATGCTCGATCTGCATTGCGACGATGAGTCCGTTCAATATACCTATGTCGACGAGGCTTTCTGGCCTGAGGCTGCCGATCTGGCATCGGCGCTTGATATGGAAGCCGTGTTTCTCGCCGATGGCGAAAGCAGCGCTTTCGAGGAGGCTGTCGGTTATGCCTGGAAGTACGAAACTGCTGAAAAGGCAAAGCGGCTGCCGGGCCGGCTCGCAGTAACGGTCGAGCTTCGCGGCACGCGCGATGTCTATCCGGATATGGCGCGCAAGGATGCCGATGGGCTATGGCGCTTCCTCGCCAGCCGCGGCGCCGTCTACGGCACCGTAGCGCCCCTTCAGCCGTACGCGGGCAAGGTGACGCCGCTCGACAATATCGAGATGATCCGGGCGCCTCAGGCCGGTGCGGTGCTGTTCCACCGCGGCGTTGGCGATACAGTCGCTGCCGGGGATCTGCTGGCCACGATCATCACCGCGCCGGGCATCGAGGGCGGCACGCTCGATATCCATGCCTCGCAGGCAGGCCTGGTCGCCACACGCACCTCGCAGCGCTTCGCCCGCCGCAGGGACAACCTGATGAAAATCGCCTGTGACGAGCGGACAAAGGCGGAGCGCAAACCGGGCGCGCTTGAGGCCTGAGCCACCGCCCTTGGCTTCACGCGGCTTGCAGGCAAAATCCCGCCCTCCAAGCTTGAGGTGGAATAAAGCGGACAATCGCCGCGTTGCCGGCGGTTGTCATGTCCCGTTATGACTTGAACTTGCCGCACTTTCTCCAAGAGAACGCGCGCACAGCACCAAGGACCGGCAAAAAGGCATTGAGCATGAGCGTGACCATCTACGGCATCAAGAATTGCGACACGATGAAGAAGGCGCGGACCTGGCTGGAAAGCCATGGCGTCGCCTATGATTTTCACGATTACAAGGCATCCGGTGTCCCGCGCGAAGCGCTTCAGCGCTGGACCGCAGCCCTCGGCTGGGAGACCGTTCTGAACCGCGCCGGTACGACGTTTCGAGCATTGCCGGACGCCGCCAAGCAGGATCTCAACGAAGACAAGGCAATCTCCCTGATGCTCGCCCAGCCTTCGATGATCAAGCGGCCGGTGCTCGATTATGATGGAAAACTGATCGCCGGGTTCAAGCCGGAGGTATATGAGGCCGCATTCTAAAAAAGATTTCGGCTCGAAAACTGATAGCTTAGGGCAATTCTCTGTTTGCCGAATATGAGGATGTCTGCGCGAGAGAAGACCTGTTTGCTGGCCGGTTCCTTTCGCCCCCTGAGCGAGCAGAGTTGCTGGATGCATTCTTGTCCTGTTGTCTCTGGGTGCCAATCTATTATCTCTGGCGCCCTAATCTCAAAGATGAGGGCGACAATCATTTGGTCGAATTGGCGATTGGTGGTGGCGCGGCGGTCATCGTGACGGCCAATAAACGGGACTTTTCGCGTGCCGAACTCCTGTTTCCGCAACTGGCCATCCAGACGGCGGGCGAACTGGTGGCAGAAAGGGAATTTTGAGATGAGCACATTGACGATAAGGCTGCCGAACGATCAGCATGAGCGTTTGAAGGCGCTGGCGACTGCGCGCGGAACAAGCCTCAACAAGCTTTTCGAAGAGTTTTCCACCAAGGCGATCGCCGAATTCGATTCTGAAACGCGCTTCCGGCTAAGGGCGGAGCGCGGTAATAAAGAGCGGGGCCTTGAACTCCTTGACCAGCTTGATCGCGATCACCAACGCTGAGATCCATCTCGCTTAAATTGACGGAAGACCATGTCGAAAAGCACCCGCGCGACGCTTGCGCTTGCCAAGGCCGGAGCGGCCTTCACCGTTCATACCTATGACTACGACCCCTTGGCCGACCGGATCGGCATGGCGGCAGCCGAGGCGCTGGGCGAGGAGCCGCGCCGCGTGTTGAAGACGCTGATGGCGGAAGTGGACGGCAAGCCGGTCTGTGTCGTCGTGCCGTCTGATCGCGAAGTCAGCATGAAGAAGCTGGCGGCGGCCTTTCACGGCAAGTCGGCCAATATGATGAAGCCGGCCGAGGCCGAGCGGCTGACCGGCTATCACGTCGGCGGCATCAGCCCGTTCGGGCAGAAGAAGCAGGTGCCGGCGGTGATCGAGGAGGCAGCGCTTGCCGAGCCGCTGGTCTATATCAATGGCGGCCAGCGCGGACTGCAGGTGCGGCTGGCGCCTGACGATGCACGCAAGGCGTTGAACGCCGTGGCGGCCCCCCTGATCGCCTGACCTCAGGCCAGTTTCGACAGGAGGCCAGCGAGTTGCGCCGCATCGGCTTCCGGCAGTTTTGCGCCGACATGCCGCGCGATCGATCTGCCATAGACCTCCCACATGGTTTCGCGCAGGCCGCGCCCTTTTTCGGTCATCACCACCCAGCGGCCGCGGCCGTCATCGTCGAAGGTGTGGCGCTCGACAAGGCCTTCCCTTTCCAGCCGGTCGATCAGGCGGGAAAGATTGTACTGTGCCAGCAGGGTCCGCTCCTCGATTTCGAACGGCCGCAGCCGTCCGTCCCTGGCGCGCGCCAACTCCCAGAGCACGTCATACCAGCCAAACGGCGGCATCCCGGCATCCTTGAAGTCGCGCTCGATGGCGCCGAGGACGCGTTGCTGCGCCCGCATCAAATTGATCCAGGCCTGTGTGACATCGGCGCTGGGCTTTTGGTCCGCATGGGGTGCTTTCAGAGACATAAATGCATTTACATCTACCTTGACGTAATTGGCAAATGATAATATATGCAAGTGCATCTAATAAACTGGAGCCTCGTCATGCACTCGAAAGTCCTTACCCTCATCAGTCACCATCTCTGCCCCTATGTTCAGCGCGCCTCGATCGTCCTGTCGGAAAAGGGCGTCGCCTTCGAGCGGACCTATATCGATCTTGCCGCAAAGCCCGATTGGTTCCTGCGTATCTCGCCGCTCGGCAAGGTGCCGCTGCTGGCTGTCCCGCGCGGCCGCGCCGATGCGATCCTGTTTGAAAGCGCCGTGATCTGCGAATATCTCGAGGAAACCCAAGGCGGCCCGGCGCTCCATCCTGCAGATCCGTTGTCGCGCGCCCGGCATCGCGGCTGGATGGAATTCGGTTCCTCCATCCTTGCCGATCTCTGGGGCTACGAGACGACGAAGGATGCGGCGGAGTTCGAGGTCAAGCGCCAGGTGCTGAAGGCCAAGTTCGCGACGCTTGAGCGGGAGCTTGGAGACGGGCCGTATTTCGCCGGCGCCCAGTTCAGCATGGTCGATGCCGTCTTTGCGCCGGTGTTCCGCTATTTCGAGCTGTTCGAGGCGCTGGTGCCAAGCGGCATCTTCGATGGGTTGCCGCGCGTCAATCTCTGGCGCCAGGCACTCGCCGTGCGGCCGAGTGTTGTGAACGCGGTCACAGCGGATTATCCCGAACGGCTGATCGCATTCCTGCAGCGTCATGGCGCCTATCTCTTGACGCAAAGCAAGATCGCGGCCTGACCGGCGGCCGTCGCAAAAGCCTTCTGTTTTGGTCCGAACCGCATTACACCAGTGGTTCGGAAAAACCAGCCAGCAGGATATGCGATGACCTTCCATTCCACCGCCCATCAAGCCGTCGATCCCGTCAAACTCGACAAGCTCGCCGAAGTCGCCATCAAGGTGGGGCTTCGGCTTGAGCGCGGGCAGGATCTCTTGATCACGGCGCCGATTGCGGCGCTGCCGCTGGTGCGGCTGATCACCAAGCATGCCTATATCGCCGGGGCCGGTCTGGTGACGACGTTCTATTCCGACGAGGAAACGACGCTCGCCCGCTACGCCCATGCTCCGGATGAAAGCTTCGACAAGGCCAGCGGCTGGCTCTACGACGGCATGGCCAAGGCCTTTAGCAACAATACCGCACGCCTTGCCATATCCGGCGATAACCCGATGATGCTGGCGGCGCAGGATCCCGCAAAGGTGGCGCGCGCCAACAAGGCGATGTCGATGGCCTACAAGCCGGCGCTTGAGAAAATCTCCAATTTCGACATCAACTGGAACATCGTTTCCTATCCCAACCCCGCCTGGGCGAAGCAGATGTTCCCGGACGATGCCGAACAGGTCGCTGTCGAAAAGCTCGCAAACGCGATCTTTGCAGCCTCCCGCGTCGATGTCGCCGACCCGATCGCCGCCTGGGGCGAACACAACGCCAATCTTGCCAAGCGTTCCGCATGGCTGAACGGCGAGCGTTTTTCCGCTCTGCATTTTACCGGCCCGGGCACGGACCTGACGGTCGGGCTCGCCGATGGTCACGAGTGGCATGGCGGCGCCTCGACGGCGAAGAACGGCATCACCTGCAATCCCAACATCCCGACCGAGGAAGTCTTCACCACGCCGCATGCGCTGCGCGTCGAAGGCCATGTATCGAGCACCAAGCCGCTGTCGCATCAGGGCACACTGATTGACAATATCCAGGTCCGCTTTGAAGGCGGCCGCATCGTCGAGGCCAAGGCGACGAAAGGCGAAGAGGTGCTGAACAAGGTCCTGGATACGGACGAGGGCGCGCGGCGTCTCGGCGAAGTGGCGCTGGTGCCGCATTCCTCGCCGATCTCGGCCAGCGGCGTCCTGTTCTACAACACGCTGTTCGATGAAAATGCTTCCTGCCATATCGCGCTTGGCCAGTGCTATTCGAAATGCTTCCTCGATGGCGCATCGCTCACCCCGGAACAGATCACGGCGCAGGGCGGCAATTCCAGCCTGATCCATATCGACTGGATGATCGGTTCCGGCAAAGTCGATATCGATGGTATCCGCTCGGATGGCGCCAAGGTTCCGGTGATGCGCAAGGGCGAGTGGGCTTGACCACTGTCGGGATCATCGGCGGTACCGGCTGGCTGGGCGGGGCCTTGCTTCGCCCGGTGCTTTCCAGCGGTTTCGTCGCTCCCGCCGATCTCATCGTGTCGTCGCGTCGCGGCACGACGGCAGGGTTCGCGGCTTGGCCGGATATCCGGTTCACCACCGATAACCAGGCGCTTGCGGCGCAGTCGGACATCGTCATTTTGTCGGTTCGGCCGGAAGACCTGGGTGCGCTGACGCTTGATCTGTCGGGCAAGCTGGTCATTTCGGTGATGGCGCGCGTGTCCGCCGCAGCGCTTCTCGCCCGCTTCAAAAGCGAGCGCATCGTCCGCGCCATGCCGAATGCCTGCGCCGAGCAGCGGCTGTCCTACACGCCGTGGTGTTCAACGGCAGGCACAACCGATGCGGATGCGGCTTTTACCGACGGGTTTTTCGCTTGTTCCGGCAAGACGACCAGACTTTCGACGGAAAGCGAACTGGATTATTTTACCGCCCTGACCGGTTCCGGCCCCGCCTTCATCGCCGCCTTTGCCGATGCGATGATCCGCGACGCGATCGAAAACGGCGTGGCGCCGGATGTTGCGGATGCTGCTGTCCGCCAGCTTTTCCTCGGGGCAGGCACATGGTTGGCCGGCACTTCGCAAACACCGGCCGATACCGTTCGGATATTCACCGACTATGGCGGAACCACCGCCGCCGGTCTGACGGCGATGCTGTCAGCCGACATTGCAGGGCCGATCTCCAAGGGGCTGGCGGCTGCGCGGGACAAGGCGGCTAATGGCTGACGGCAGTCGCGAGGGCCGCCGCAGGACGCGGCGCCATCTGCGCCCGTTGTCCAAGCCACACGCTCACCAGCACAGCGGCCATGCCGGTCATCTGCAGCGGCGTCAGGTTCTGGCCGAGAGCGCCCCATCCGAGCAGCGTTGCCACCAGCGGGCTGAGGAAGCCGAGCGACGCGACGGCCGCCGGTTCAAGCTTGGCGAGGCCGCGAAACCACAATAGGTAGGTGAAGGCGGCACCGATCAGTCCCAGCCAGGCGATACCAAGCACATTGGCCATCGTCGGCACCGGCAAGGCCGGCTCGAACAGGAGGGCAGCCGGCAGCAGCAACAGGCCACCGGCGGTCAGTTGCCACGCGGTAAAGGTCAGGCTCGTAACAGGCGGCGCCCAGTGGCGCGTCAGCACCGTCCCGAACGCCATGGACACCGCGCCGGCCAGCCCGGCGACAATGCCTATGGGGTCGAGAGCCGCTCCGGGTGTCAGCACCAGCAGTCCAACGCCTGCCATGCCGACAATGCCTGCAACAACGGCCATCGTTTTAACCGGCGTGCCGATCAGCAACCGCGCCAGCATGACGACGATCAGCGGCTGGATGGCGCCGACGGTCGCCGCGACACCGCCGGGCAGGCGGTAGGCCGAGACAAACAGCATTGCCCAGAAGAACGAGAAGTTGAGCGCGCCGAGGATGAAACTGCGCGCCCACCAGATACCCTGTGGCAACTGCCGGACAATCAGCAGCAGGATGAGGCCTGCCGGCAGGGCGCGCAGCATGGCAACGGTCAACGGATAACCGTGCGGCAGGAATTCGGTGGTGACCAGATAGGTGCTGCCCCAGATGGCGGGCGCGATGGCGGTCAGGCCGATGTCGGTAAGGGAAGAGGATTTTATCTTCATTTGAAGTATCTCGATTTCAAGATAAAACCACGATAGCAGTGATTATCTTGACGTCAAGATGAATTTTGCCTACCACAAACCATGGATGAAGATCATGTCGATAGAATTCTGACGCAGTGGCGTAAGGAGCGGCCGGACCTCGACGTCGAGCCGATGGGCCTTCTTGGGCGGCTGGCGCGGTTGTCGACCTATCTCGGCCGCGAGGTCGAGAAGACGTTCCTGGAGCTCGGCCTGTCGGCGGCGAGCTTCGATGTGCTGGCGACTTTGCGGCGGTCCGGCAAGCCCTACCGCTTGTCTCCGGGAGATCTCCTGGCAACGATGATGGTCACCTCGGGCACCATGACCAATCGCATCGACCAGCTGGAAAAAGCAGGCCTCGTCGAACGGTTGACCAATCCGGAAGATCGCCGCAGCGTGCTGATCGCCTTAAAGCCGGAGGGGCTCGATCTGGTGGAGCGGGCCGTCACCGCCCACGTCGCCAACCAGCGCCGCCTGGTGGCGCTGCTTGATCCGGACGAGAGGGCGGCGCTGGACAAGATCGCCAGAAAATATCTGGCGGCGTTCGAATAAGGCTGAGGGTATTTCCGCCCTTTCCGAATCCAGCGTGCACGACAATGGCCTCATCGGGGGGCGGGCTGATGCGCCGCCCCACAAGCATCACCCGATCCTCAAGCCAGGTCAGGCGGCTGCGAGGATTGTTTCGAGAAGATTCAGGATCGCGGTCCAGCCCTCTTCGTGGCCGTGGCGCGCCTCCTCGGATTTGAACTTCACCTGCTTCAAGGTGATTTCCGTCGTGCCGGCATCGACTTCGGCAAGATCGATGGTGACGACGCTGTCGTCGAGCGAGTACGGCGACTCCCAGGTAAAGGCAAGGCGCGAGAAGGGGGCGATCTCGAGATAGGTGCCGGCGTGCGGGATCTCCTTGTCGGGCGTCATCATGACGATCGAAAAGCGGCCACCCTTCACCGGGTCGTTCTTGACTTTGGTCGGCTCGGAACTCCCGAAAGGCGGTGCCATGAACTTCGCCAGCATCGCCGGCGAAAGCCAGGCGTTGAAGACCTTTTCGCGCGGCGCCGCGATTTTGCGGTTCACTGTCAGCTCAAGTTCCTTCATTTTCTCCGTCCTTTGAAACGAGTAGATTTTCCAGCGCCGCAAGACGCAGTTCCCAGATAGACTTCAATTGCGCGAACCAGGTCTCGGTCACCTTCAATGGTTCGAGTTCGGCTGCGATGAAATGCTCGCGGCCCAAAGTCCGGCGGGTGACAAGTCCGGCTTCCTCCAGCACCTTGATGTGCTTGGAGACGGAATTCAGCGACATGTCGAAATGGGCGGCAAGCGCCGTCACTCTGAGTGCTCCCTCCTGAACAAGCAGCGTCAGGATGCGTCGCCGGGTCGTATCGCCGGCAGCCTTGAGAACGCGCGACAGATCATCTTCGTCCATTTATTCACCTTAGCGGTTGAATATATAAGAATACACTCGATAGTCAACCACATGGATGAACATTTTTGAACATGCAAGGCTGGCCGTCCCCGGAAACTTTTGCGGGCGCAGGCCTCGCAAGTCCCCCTTCAGTGCATGTCCATCTGTTGCTTGTAGCGCTCGTAGTCATAGGGAAGGATGGTCTGGCGTTCGATCATCCGGTGGACGCGGGGCGCGGCATCGCCGCGATGCAGCGCCGTCAGCCTGTCGCCGATCTCGGCATCGGCCTGCGTGCGGCGCTGGTTGTGGCGGACATATTCCACCCAGGTCGGCACATGATAGGTCTCGGTCCACACCGTCGGGTTTTCCAGATCGCGCATCAGGCCCCATTGCCCCGCTCCATCCCTGATCCGGATGCGGCGGCGCTCTGCCATCGCGGTGAGGAAGTCCGGCACATCGTCATCGGCGATCTCGTAGTCGATCATCACGACGATCGGGCCGCTGCGCGGCTTCAGATCGAGTTTCAGCAACGGTTCGGAAAAGCGGTTGAGCGGATCGAGATTGAGCGACTGGAATTCCGGCAACGGCAGTCTCAACCCGATGGCCGCGCCGGCAATCATCAGAAGCGCCGAGACGATCAGGGCGCTGGCCGGACCGTGGGTTTCGGCCAGCTGCCCCCACATCCAGCTGCCCGCGGCGATGCCGCCAAATGTGGTCGTCTGGTAGAGCGACAAGGCCCGGCCAACCACCCAGCGCGGCGTCGAAAGCTGCACGGTCGTGTTGAACAGCGACAGCGCCAGCACCCAGCCTGCCCCCGACAGGAGGAGCGCAAGACTGGTCAGCCAGCCATAGGGGCTGAGTGCGGTGATCAGGGTGCTGACGGCAAAACCGGCAAAGGCGATGCGGACGACCCATTCGCTGGACATCCGCTCGCGCAGCCGTGCGCTCAAGAGCGCGCCCCCGATGGCGCCAAGTCCGAAGGCGCCGAGCATGATGCCATAGGTGAGCGGCCCGCCGGCGACCAGATCGCGGGCAACCAGCGGCAGAAGGGCAAGGATGGCGCTGGCGGAGAGACCGAAGACGAAGCCGCGAACCAGCACCTTGCCGATATTCGGCGACATGGCGACGTATCGCAGCCCGGCGGAAATGGCCCGGCCCATCGATTCGCGCGGCAGCGCCGACAGCGCCACCTCCCGGCGCCAGCGCACCAGCGCGTAGAGAATAGCGAAATAGCTGAGCGTATTGGCAGCAAAGGCGGCAGCGGCCCCTGCTGCTGCAACGATCACGCCGCCGATGGCCGGACCGATGCTACGGGTGATGTTGAAACCCATGCTGTTCAGCGCGACCGCCGCGGGCACCACCTCGCGCGGCACCATGTCCCCGACCGAAGCCTGCCAGGACGGATTGTTCAACGCCGTGCCGCAGCCGATCAGGAAGGTGAAGAACAAAAGCAGCCAGGGCGAGATAAGGCCGAAATAGGTACACAGCGTCAAAAGGGCCGAGACGAAGAGCATGAAACACTGGGCGACCAGCATGATGCGGCGGCGGTCGAAATTATCGGCAAGCGCGCCGGAAACAAGCGAAAACAGCATGATCGGCAGCGCGGTCGAGGCCTGCACCAGCGCCACCATGTTCACCGAATCCGTAATTGCGGTCATCATCCAGGCGGCGCCGACGGCCTGGATCAGCCCGCCGAAATTGGAGGCGAGGCTTGCAACCCAGATAACGCGGAAGGTGTCGTGCTTGAACGGCGCCAGTGGCGATAGTCGATGCGGCAAAGCGCTTTCCCACCCTGTCTGTATTTGAATCGTCTTTGTGATGCCCAATCTAGGCGAGATAACCGGCCGGGCAAGCAAAAGCGCTGACCTTGGCATGATTTTGCCGCTTCGGCGGCCGCAACCGGGTTTTGTCGGCCGGGCGACGGGATATCTTGCATTTGCGGATAATCGAGCGTATATGAGCCTCAAATTCTTGATCGGTTGATGAAGAGTGGGCCCGTCAGGACCCGCTCTTTTTTATTACCCGATGTTTTGGGAGAACCTCGTTTGTCCGATACGACAACGGCAGAAAACGCACAGGAACCGCGCCTCGTCACCGAGACCGGCATCGACCGGCGCATCGCCGACATCATCGAACCCGTCCTTATTCCGATGGGCTACCAGCTGGTACGCGTTCGCCTCTCGTCACAGAACGGCGCGACGCTGCAGATCATGGCCGAGCGCCTCGACGGCACGATGACCGTGGAAGATTGCGAAGCGATCTCGACGGCAATCTCGCCGGTGCTCGATGTGGAAGATCCGGTCGAGAAGGCGTATCATCTGGAAGTATCGTCGCCGGGCATCGACCGCCCGATGGTGCGCAAGTCGGATTTCAGCCGCTGGGCCGGTCATCTGATCAAGTGCGAAACGTCGATCCTGGTCGATAACCGCAAGCGTTTCCGCGGCAAGATCGTATCCGCCGACGACGAAGGCTTTACGATCGAGCGCGATCAGCCGGCTTACGGCGAGGAGCCGCGCGTGGTCATCCCCTTCACGGCGCTGGCCGAGGGCAGGCTGATCCTGACGGACGACCTGATCCGCGATGCGCTGACAGCAGACAAGAAGGCGAAGGCAGCGCAAGCCGCCAACGAAAACTTCGAAGACGAAGATTCGCCGATCAATTGAGTTCATGGGCGCGGGACGCTTCGATGCGAGGCCCCGGCAATCAGACGGAGACTTTAATATGGCAGTGAGTGCTAACCGGCTCGAACTTCTGCAGATCGCGGATGCCGTCGCGCGCGAAAAAGTGATCGACCGCGAAATCGTTCTGGCCGCCATGGCCGATGCGATCCAGAAGGCCGCCCGCTCGCGCTACGGTTCGGAGAGCAACATCCGCGCCGACATCAATTCCAAGACCGGCGAAATCCGGCTTCAGCGTCTGCTCGAAGTCGTCGAGGTTGCCGAGGACTACTCGACGCAGATTCCATTGGAGCTTGCCCGCGACCGCAATCCGGACGCCATTCTCGGCGACTTCATTGCCGACCCGCTGCCGCCGATGGATTTTGGCCGCATCGCCGCTCAGTCGGCCAAGCAGGTCATCGTCCAGAAGGTGCGTGAAGCCGAGCGTGACCGCCAGTTCGACGAATTCAAGGATCGTATCGGCGAAATCGTCAACGGCACGGTCAAGCGCGTCGAATACGGCAATGTCATCGTCGATCTCGGCCGTGGCGAAGGCATCATCCGCCGCGACGAGATGATCCCGCGCGAAAACATGCGCTACGGCGACCGCGTCCGCTCATATGTCTACGACGTGCGCCGCGAACAGCGTGGCCCGCAGATTTTCCTGTCGCGTACCCATCCGCAGTTCATGGTGAAGCTGTTCACCATGGAAGTTCCGGAAATCTACGACGGCATCATCCAGATCCGCTCGGTTGCCCGCGATCCGGGCTCGCGCGCCAAGATCGCCGTGATCTCGAACGACTCGTCGATCGATCCGGTCGGCGCCTGCGTCGGTATGCGCGGTTCGCGCGTTCAGGCCGTTGTCGGCGAATTGCAGGGCGAAAAAATCGATATCATTCCGTGGTCGCAGGATCCGGCATCGTTCATCGTCAATGCGCTGCAGCCGGCTGAAGTCTCCAAGGTCGTTCTCGACGAAGATGCAGAGCGCATCGAAGTCGTGGTTCCCGACGAGCAGCTGTCGCTCGCCATCGGCCGCCGCGGCCAGAACGTTCGTCTCGCTTCGCAGCTGACCGGCTGGGATATCGACATCATGACGGAAGCCGAAGAATCCGAGCGCCGCCAGAAGGAATTCAATGAACGCACCGCGCTGTTCATGGAAGCCCTCGACGTCGACGAGATGGTCGGCCAGGTTCTGGCATCGGAGGGCTTTGCCGCCGTTGAGGAACTTGCCTATGTCGAACTCGACGAAATCGCCTCGATCGAAGGCTTCGACGAGGATACGGCCAGCGAACTGCAGACCCGCGCCCGCGAATATCTCGAGCGCCTGGAAGCCGAAATGGACGCCAAGCGCGTTGCCCTCGGCGTCTCCGACGAGCTGCGCTCGATCAACGGCATGACCGGCCAGATGCTGGTTGCGCTCGGCGAAGACGGCATCAAAACGATGGAAGACTTTGCAGGCTGCGCCGCCGACGACCTCGTCGGCTGGTCGGAACGCAAGGACGGCGAGACGAAGAAGTTTGAGGGCCTGTTCTCCAAGCTCGAAGTCTCCCGCGTCGATGCGGAACGCATGGTCCTTCAGGCGCGTCTTGCCGCCGGCTGGATCACGGAAGAAGATCTGGCGCGCGAAGAAGAAGCGCTCGAAGTCGTGGAAGGCGCGGAACAGGACGCCTGACAAGGTGTTGCTGACCGTGATCCGGGCTGCTGATGCTGCTTGAAGACAAAGATCCTCTCGAGGACATTGATGGTGAAGCAGTGAACGGCCGTATGTGTATCGTGACACGGCAGAGCGGAACGCCGGAAACGCTGATCCGCTTTGTTGCAGGCCCGGATGGCCGGGTGGTGCCCGACCTGAAGAAGCAGCTGCCGGGCCGCGGCTGCTGGGTGAGCGCGGAACGGGCAATCGTCGAGAAGGCGATTGCCAAGAAGCTGTTTGCCCGCGGACTGAAGCGGGCGGATGTGACTGCCGGACCGGAGCTTGCCGACGAAGTCGACCGGCTCCTGTCCCTGCAGCTCGCAGGCATGATGAACCTGGCGCGCAAGGCCGCGCAGTTCATCAGCGGCGCCTCGAAAGTCGAGCAGGCCGTCCGCGGGCTGGCGGCCCTCGCTACCTTTCATGCGGTGGATGCCGCAGCGGACGGTGTGCGCAAGATAGACCAGGCGCGCAAGGCGATGAGCTTTGTCGTCGACGACGGACAGGAAATACCCTCCTTTCGCTTCTTCACCGAAGCGGAAATGGAAGGGCTTTTGGGCCAGAATGCTTTTATCCATGCTTGCGCGCTTGCAGGGCAGGCGGGTGAGGGTGTAGTGAAGCGCGCAAACATGCTCGAACGATATCGGGGAACCGTCCCTGCTCGAGCCGTTGGCGCCGAATCTGGCTTGCCGACACAATGACGCGGGTCACCGGCGCAKGCCGGAAAAACCGCGATTGCAAAACAGAAATTGAACGGCGGGGTCTGGTGATACGCATCCGGCCCTGATCTTAGGAACGGAACGGAATGACCGACAACAACGACGACAAGACATTCGGCGGAGCCAAGAAGACGCTGACCCTGAAGCCTTCCGGGGTTAGTCAGGGAACTGTTCGCCAGGACATGGGTCGCGGCCGGACGAAGGCAGTCGTGGTCGAGACGCGCAAGCGGCGGCCGCATCGGCCGGAAGACGAAAAGCCGGTCGTTCCGATTGCAACGCCTGCTCCCGCAGCCCGCGTCGTAGAGCCGCAACGCCCGGCCCCGGTACAGCAGCAACAGCCTGCGCGCCCTGCGCCGCAGCAACAGCAGCCGCGCCAGCAGGACAATCGCCAGGACAACAACAATCGCCCGCGGGTCGGTGTGGTTCTCAACCAGCTGTCGGCTGGTGAGATCGACGCCCGCCGCCGTGCGCTGGCCGAAGCCCAGATCCGCGATGCCGAAGACGCCAAGCGCCGCGCCGCCGATGAGGCACGCCGCCAGGCCGAAGAAGCAGAGCGCCTGAAGGCCGAACAGGCTGAAGCAGCCCGTCTCGCCGCCGAAGAGGCGGCCCGCACCCCTGCGGAACGCGAAGCCGAGAAGGCAGCAGTCGAGGCAGCCAAGGCCGCCGAAGCCGAGGCAGCAGCCGTCGCCGCCCGCAAGGCCGAAGACCAGGCGCGTGCCCAGGCGGCAAAGCCTGCAACGACACCGTCAACAGTGACCCCGGCACTCGGCGTCCGCCGCAAGACGGAAGGCGAAGAGGAAGAGGCCCGTCCGAACCGTGGCGCCACCACGCCGGTCCGCGGCAAGGTCGTTCGTCCCGAGCCTGCCAAGGCCCCCGCCCGTCCGAAGACGGAAGAGGAACGCCGCAAGGGCAAGCTGACGCTGACGGCCGCTCTCGACGACGACGGCAGTCCGCGCGGCCGCTCGATGGCCGCCATGCGCCGCCGGCAGGAGAAGTTCCGCCGCAGCCAGATGCAGGAAACCCGCGAAAAGGTCATGCGCGAAGTGATCCTTCCGGAAACCATCACCATTCAGGAATTGTCGCAGCGTATGGCCGAACGGGCCGTCGACGTCATCAAGTACCTGATGAAGGAAGGCCAGATGAT
This sequence comes from Pararhizobium sp. P1_E7, assembly GCF_056405855.1. Lineage (NCBI taxonomy): Bacteria > Pseudomonadati > Pseudomonadota > Alphaproteobacteria > Hyphomicrobiales > Rhizobiaceae > Pararhizobium > Pararhizobium sp. P1_E7. The sequence goes on from NZ_JBFUBH010000011.1 coordinate 53,185, forward strand.
GAAGCCGGGCGACGTCATCGACGCCGACCTTGCAGAACTCATCGCCGGCGAATTCGGTCATACCGTCAAGCGCGTTTCGGAATCCGACGTCGAAGAAGGCCTGTTCAGCGCCAAGGACGATGGCGATATGCGGCCGCGTCCTCCGATCGTTACCATCATGGGTCACGTCGACCACGGCAAGACCTCGCTGCTCGACGCCATCCGCAAGACCCATGTCGTATCGGGCGAAGCCGGTGGCATCACCCAGCATATCGGCGCCTATCAGGTCGAGCAGAACGGCAACAAGATCACCTTCATCGACACCCCCGGTCACGCCGCCTTCACCGCGATGCGTGCCCGTGGCGCCCAGGCGACCGACATTGCGATCCTCGTGGTTGCGGCCGACGACAGCGTCATGCCGCAGACGATCGAATCCATCAGCCACGCAAAGGCTGCCGGCGTTCCGATTATCGTGGCGATCAACAAGATCGACAAGCACGAAGCCGATCCGCAGAAGGTGCGCAACCAGCTGCTGCAGCACGAGGTGTTCGTGGAAACCATGGGCGGTGAAGTGCTGGACGTCGAAGTCTCGGCCAAGACCGGCCTTGGTCTCGACAAGCTGCTCGAAGCCATCCTGCTGCAGGCCGAAATTCTCGACCTGCGCGCCGATCCGGACCGCACGGCAGAAGGTACCGTCGTCGAAGCCCAGCTCGATCGCGGCCGTGGCGCGGTTGCCACCGTTCTGGTTCACAAGGGCACGCTGAAGCCTGGCCAGATCATCGTTGCCGGCGACCAGTGGGGCCGCGTGCGCGCTCTCGTCAACGACAAGGGCGAACACGTCAAGGAAGCGCCTCCGTCGATGCCGGTCGAAATTCTCGGTCTTTCCGGAACGCCGCAGGCGGGCGACAAGTTCGCCGTCGTCGAGAACGAAAGCCGTGCCCGCGAAATCTCGGAATATCGTCAGCGCCTGACCCGCGACAAGGCCGTTGCCCGTGCATCCGGACAGCGCGGCTCTCTCGAGCAGATGATGATGACGCTGCAGAACACCGGCCTCAAGGAATTCCCGCTGGTCATCAAGGGCGACGTGCAGGGCTCGATCGAAGCCATTGCCGGCGCACTTGACAAGCTGGGAACCGACGAGGTGCGTGCCCGCATCGTGCACTCGGGCGCCGGTGGCATCACCGAGTCCGACATTTCGCTGGCGGAAGCCTCGAACGCGGCCATCATCGGCTTCAACGTTCGTGCCAACGCCCAGGCCCGCACGGCCGCCGAACGCGCCGGCATTGAGATCCGCTACTACAACATCATCTACGACCTGGTGGATGACGTGAAGGCAGCGATGTCGGGTCTGCTCTCGCCGGAACGCCGCGAAACCTTCCTCGGCAATGCCGAAATCCTGGAAGTGTTCAACATCACCAAGACCGGCAAGGTCGCGGGTTGCCGCGTCATCGAAGGCAAGGTCGAACGTGGGGCAGGCGTCCGTCTGGTGCGCGACAACGTCGTCATCCACGAAGGCAAGCTCAAGACCCTCAAGCGCTTCAAGGACGAAGTCTCGGAAGTGCCGATGGGCCAGGAATGCGGCATGGCCTTCGAGAACTACGAGGACATCCGCGCCGGCGACACGATCGAGTGCTTCCGCGTCGAGCACATCACCCGCACGCTGTAAAAAGCCTCGATGGACTTTCCGTTGGAAAAATTGCTGTCCGCTACAAGAGCGGGCGGCAATTGGCGTTTGGAATTTCGCGCCAACAGAATGGAAGCGCTTGTCGCCACCGAAGTCGTCCGGGAAATATCCGCAGAGAAGGGCCGAGATTATTTGGTTCGATTTTCCGCCTGTATTCGCAATTCATCTCTGTACTTTAGATATTTTCTGCTTCTCTGCTTCGCATCGTTAATGACGATGCTGGTCCTTTATTCCGTCTTCCCAGGGATCGGGAAGGAAAACTTCCTTCTCCGCCTGGGAACGTTTGTGCTGATCGCTGTCATCGCGCATTTCATCCTGAAAATTTACTTCAAGATTTACTTTCGACGTTTTGGCAAAGGGAGCGATGTCACATGCGACATCGATTTTCAGTCCCTGACCCACCATGGCGGGGGACGGAGGATCGAGATACCATGGCAAGAGGTTACGGAATTCCGGGAGACAGAAAACTACTTCATGATCTTTGCAGGCGCAAAGGCACAAATCGCCTTACCGAAACGAGTTTTTGGCAGTGAAAAAAAGCTCCTGAAATTCAGGATGTTCTGCGGGCAAGCGCTGGAAAATGCGCAAGGTAAATATGCAGAATAGAGCTGCGGCGCTGAAGCCGCAGCTCTGGATGCGCTCTCAAATCTGTTTGCCGATCTTGGCATCGACGGACTGGGAGTTTGATCCGCGAATGGCAAAGAAGAAGAAGATCGCAGCCCACAGGATCGATTTCTCGGCGCCGGCGAGCCCTTCGCCCGTGACGATGCCGTGGAAATAGACCGTGACAAGCAGGACGATCATGGCGGCAAAGGATGCCGGCCGGGTGAACAGGCCGATCGTGATCAGAATGCCGCCGAAGAATTCGGTTGCCGACAGCAGCGGCGACCAGAAAACGCCGGGATAGAATCCCAAGCTCTCGACCATGCCGATTGCCCCGAAGGGATTGATGATCTTGCCATAGCCATGGGTGACGAGCAGAACGCCGGCAACCACGCGCAACAGTGTTTCGGCCGTCGTATCGAGCGGCAGGTAAAACCGCTGTAAGGCCGGCAGCATGGCTGGCGGCCGGGTCGAAGTAAGGTCAGTCATGTTGTCTCCTCTTGATTTTTTGCAACGCAACATTTTCTTGCTGCGAAAACTGCGGCTATCAAGTGAGACCCCGCCGCAATATGGTAAATTCAATTAACGATTTCGTGAGGCATTCTTGATCGCTCCCTGTTGCGGCCTAATCCGTCGGTGGATAACGTCCATCAGGACGACATCGCCACGGAAGCCGACATGACAGAAAAACCGCGCATCGCCATCCTCTACTGCACCCAGTGCAACTGGCTGCTTCGCGCCGCCTGGATGGCCCAGGAACTGCTCTCCACCTTTGGCGACAGCCTTGGCGAAGTGGCGCTCATTCCCGGCACCGGCGGCAATTTCGAGATCCATGCCGGCGAAACGCTGATCTGGGAACGCAAGCGCGATGGCGGCTTTCCGGGCCCAAAGGAATTGAAACAGCGGGTCCGCGATGTCATCGAACCCGGGCGCGATCTCGGTCATACCGACCGGACCTGATCATTGATCGCAGGTCTGCTTTTCGGCGTTTTCAGCGCAGCGTTCCTGTCTGCCACGTTGCTCGTTGGCGTGTCGGAGGCGGCATTGATCTTTGCCGCCGGACAACCGGGCGCGCAGCTCATGGCGCTTTTTCTGGCCGCGACAGCAGGCAACGTGCTTGGGGCGGTCGTCAATTTCGCGCTCGGCCGCTTTTTCCTGCGCTTCGAGAACCGCCGCTGGTTTCCCGTCAGTCCGATCAACAGGAAGCGAGCCGAGGCACTGTTTGGCCGCTATGGCCGGCCCGTGCTGCTTTTGTCCTGGCTGCCGGTGATCGGCGATCCGCTGACGCTGGCGGCGGGGCTGTTGCGCACCCCGTTTCCCGCCTTCCTCCTCTACGTGACGATCGGCAAGGCGGCGCGCTATGCCGTATTGCTCTGGGCATGGGATGCCGTTGCCGCCTGATGTACTTCAAACAAAAACGGCGGGGAAATCCCCGCCGTCGATCGGATGAAACCCAAGTCAGCGATAGGGCGAATAGCAGACCTTGTAGACGCCGCCATAGCTGAGAAACCGGTTGGTCGCCGGATTGTAGGAGCGGTATCGCGACACGCACCAGTTCACATGCGAGCCGGCATAGCCGCGGCGGATATAACGGTCACGGTAGATCGGCCGTGGCTCGATGTAGACATTGAGGCCGGGACGGTAATAAGGGCGGTAATAGGGCTGATAGTAGGGCCGGTAATACGGGCGGTAGCCGGCATAGGGCCGATAGTTGCGATATCCATAGCCGGGCCGGTAGCGATAGCCGTCTCCACGATACTCCGGAACGCCGCGGCGATGATCGACGGTCTGGATATCCGTCTGGCGGACGATTTTCACGTCCGGCGCAGCCAAGGGAACGGCCAGTGCGGATGCCAAAGGTGCCATGATGGAAGCTGCGCTCAACACGCAACCAATAACGAAATTTCGAAATCCCGCCATTTTGTTTTCTCACTTCTCCCAAAAGGGTTTACTCGGGTGGTGTCCCTGTTTGCTATAACGGCCAGTTTTCTTATTTTATTCGTGTTTTCGTCTATGGTCCGACTGCATCCTGGCGTCATTCGGGCGGCGAGCCCCTTCCAAACTGGCAGAATGCGGCAATATTCCGGTCAAGTCACTCAGCCGGTTATCAAAATCCTGTCAACCAGACGGAGGATAGATTGAGTTTGAAATTCGGCACCAGCGGCCTGCGCGGCTTTTCCGCCGACTTGAACGGCCCTGCCGCTGCGATCTATGCGACAGCCTTTGCGCACTATCTCATGTCGTCCGGCCAGGCAAACCCCGGCGACCCCATTCTTCTCGGCCGCGACTTTCGCGCCTCCAGCCCGGACATTTCCGCCATCTGCGCCGGCGCCTTGACGCGGGCGGGTCTGACCGTTCTGGACTGTGGCACAGTGCCGACCCCGGCGCTGGCGCTCTATGGCCTGGAAAAGCGCGCTGCCGCGTTGATGATCACCGGTTCGCACATCCCCGCCGACCGCAATGGCATTAAATTCTATCGGCCCGATGGCGAGATCGCCAAGGCCGATGAGGAGGCGATCAGCGCCCTGGCAGCCGAACTCATGGCCAAACCGGCCGGCATCGACGCGACGCCAGGAGGGGCTGACGACCATTCCGGACCGGCCATCACGCTTTTTCTAGCCCGCAACAGCGCAATCCTGCCAGCCGGTGCATTGTCCGGCCTGACGGTCGGCGTCTATCAGCACAGCACGGTGGCCCGCGACCTGTTCATCGAGGTGCTGGCCCACTACGGCGCTGATGTCGTGGCGCTTGGCCGCTCCGTCGATTTCATTCCGGTCGATACCGAAGCGGTCTCGCAGGCGACAATCGACCGGCTCAAGGCCTGGACGGCCAAGCATAAACTCGACGCGATCGTCTCTGCCGACGGCGACGGCGACCGCCCGCTCGTCAGCGATGAAACCGGCCAGCCGTTGCGCGGCGACCTTTTGGGGCTGATCGCAGCGCAGTTTGTCGGCGCGTCGGTCGCCGTGACGCCCGTCACCTCCAATTCAGGCCTGGAACGCCAGCCGGGTCTTTCCATCCTGCGCACCGGTGTCGGCTCGCCCTTTGTCATCGAAGCCATGCTGGAGGCTGTCGGCAATGGCCAGGCCGGCGTCGTCGGCTTCGAGGCCAATGGTGGCACCTTGACCGCCACGGACTTCACCCTCAACGGCGCCACGCTTAAAGCCCTGCCAACGCGCGACAGCTTCCTGCCGGTGCTGGCGGTGCTCTTGCTTGCCGCCCGCGGCCACAAGCCTCTCTCGGCGCTTGCGGCAGGCTTCGCGCTACCGGTGGCGCTGAGCGACCGGATCGAGAATTTTCCGCTGGAAACCAGCGCCGCATTGATGCGCCATCTCCGGTCCGGCATGGCCAATCTGGCGAACTTTCTTGCCCCCCTCGGAAAGCCGGAATCGGTCAGCGATATCGACGGATTGCGGGTAACGCTCACGGATCGCAGCATCGTTCACTTGCGTCCGTCGGGCAACGCGCCGGAAATGCGCTGCTATGCCGAAGCGGAAACCGCCGACCAGGCAAAGCGGGTCCTGAAACAGGGGCTGGAGTGCATCCGCGCCTTTGGACGGCATCATGGCTCCCGATGAAAGCCACGGAAAATCATTGCTCTTCAACGGTTTGCTCAACTTTCCCTGACATTTTCAAGAAAACTTCAAAAACCCTGTTGACACAAAAGCGTCAGCCCCGTACATCCCCGTCCGTCGCCCAGATGGCGGAATTGGTAGACGCGCCAGCTTCAGGTGCTGGTACTCGAAAGGGTGTGGAGGTTCGAGTCCTCTTCTGGGCACCAATTTCATATTCAGAACTGTTCAAAGCAGTTCTGAAGTTCAAAAAAGCCCGGTTCGCCGGGCTTTTTTCGTTTTGGGCGTTCGGTGTTGTTCGGACCCTTCCGATTGCCAATGCAGCGTTGACCGCATCGGCAAACATGGCGGCGCCGGCGCGGATCCGTCGGGGTAAATACAAATTTCGCTGAGGCAGCCTCAATATGAGGAGTAGCCCTATTGAAATAGCCTTTTCCAAACTCTATCTGTCCATCATGTCCGGCTTCCGATGTGAAATCGGGACGGAACCTCTCGGAACGATTGGCGATCCAATCCAGCGGGCGAGTATTATTGAAGACGATGCCTCTGGCGCCAAACCGCTGGAGAGTTTTACTTTGTCCGCACGAACCGTCTGGTTTTTTCCAAAGCGGGCATTAGTATGTGCTTCCATGATGGACACACGTTTCTCTTCGGCGCTGCAAATCATTATTACGGTCGCCGTCAACGAAAAGAACAACACACGCTCGACGAGCGATGCGCTGGCAGCGAAGCTCGATGCCAAGCCCAGTCTTGTGCGCAAACTGGTTGCGCCGTTGATGCACAAGAACATCCTTGTGTCGTCCGAAGGATATCAGGGCGGTTATAGGCTTGGGCGGCCCGCCAACGCGATTTACCTGAGCGAGATTTACCTTGCGGTCATGCCCGACAAGAAAATCTGGGGCACGCGTGAGGACATTCCGGCCGAATGCTTCATCTCGAGCAATATGAATGAATGGTCGGCAAAACTCAGCAAGGAAGCGGAGCAGGCGCTGCTTGGCCTGCTCGGCGAAAAATCCGTTGAAGACGCCATTTCGGAACTTGTGACCATCGATGGCGGAAAATGTCCGCTGGGAAGGACGCTTGCGTCCTGAAGGCAAGCCCTTCCGGCCGTTTGGGACGGCCGGAGGGAGCCGGACCGTCCCCGCCACTGATCGGAGGTCAGTCAAATCCGTGACGAACCGGTGGCTAGCCGGGCCTTTGCGCGGCTAGCCGGATATCGAACGGCGATTTAGAAATCGCGCTGCAGACGCACGAAGCCGAATACTTCGTCGTCACCATCGTCTTCATCGTGATACTGAACGCTCACCTTGGTCTTGAGACCATCCGTAATCTTGTAGTCGACGGTCACGCCGCCGGTCCAGGCATCACCACCACCGAAGCCGTTGCCATCGCTGCTAAGGTCGATATTGCTGAAGTACTGAACGCCGGGCGTGATTGCGAACTTGTCGTTGACCTTCAGTTCGTACTGAGCGCCGACCGTCCATTCGGACTCTTCGTAGTAGTAGTTGGCGCCAGTTGCGTAGGCACCGTAGATGCCGAGCTGGCCCGGTCCGAGATCGGCATAGACGATCGCGCGGATAGCGCCTTCTTCGGTGTCGGTGTCATAACCACCGAGCAGGTAACCGGTGACAACGCCGACTGTACCCGAAACCTGGCCGGTGACGCCAACGTTGTTGGGTGCTTCGCCCGGCTTGGTGTCGTAGCTGTCTTCCAGCTCTTCCACTGCGATGCCAGCCTTGAACGCGTCGGTCTCGTACTGGTAGCGGATGGCGTTGTGGCGGGTTTCGTTGCTGGCGATCAGGTCGGTTTCGCCGCTCAAGTCGTCATCCCACCAGCTGTACTGCATGCCGACGCGCAAGCCCGCGATGTCGATGTAACCCTGGTCGAGGAACGTGTTGCTGCTCGACGAACCGGAAGGATTCCGGGCGTTTGTACGCAGGGCGACAAGGCTCGTCAGCGTGCCGAATTCGGTGTCGTTCTTTGCCTCGAACTCGAGCTGTGCGCGGGTAAAGGTATTCCAGTCGGACGTACCCGACTGATCACGGCCGAAGTCGGTCTGGAAGCGGATGTAACCGCCGATCTTCAGGCAGGTTTCCGTTCCCGGGATGTAGAAGTAGCCGGTGCCGAACGCGTCGCAGACGCGGACGTATTCCATCGGCTCGGGTTCAGCGGCAACAATGGCGTCGGCGGCAAATGCACCGCTTGCCGTGCTCAACGCCGCAGCGGACGCAAAAAGAAAAGCCTTCATAGTCATTTCGGATCCAATCAAGTTTCGACTGGGCAAAGGTTTGTGGCTGAAATATCAGCGTCCCCCGACCCCAAATATCGATTCAAGCCCCAATGGCAGCGGCCGAAACCGCACGCCGAGATTACATAGGCAAAGAACTGTAACAATAAAAATTACAGTCATAATCCGTCACAAATGAAGGTTGGAATTTTGAGTGTTGCCGAAACGCAACGGCTTGAAATGCGGGATCGTGAGTACCCTCACTACCTTGCGTAGGCGTCCCGGCCGCCGAATACACCACACAGGGTGTGACCGGTAACATTTCCGCCCTGCAGTTAGGGATGGTTCCGCCAAACCGCAAGTCGTGCGGGCTGACAATTCGGCAAGGAACGTCAAATTGCCGCAACTCATGCTTGATTCCTGCGGAAATGCCCGGCGCGGTGAGGGAATTGAAAATTTGGGCATGGGGGCAGGCTGCATGCGAAGCACATGACGAATCACGGCCCACCATTGATGGCCATTGCCGATGCCGTGAATCGCGCTTGACACGGAAGCGATGCCCGTACTTTAATCATGCCAACGGATTAAGCATTTCCTTGACATGACCTTTAGGTCGACGGGCAGTTTGGCCCCACGATGCTCCCATCACCGATGGGCTTCGCATCGTGGGGCTTTTGGTTTTTGGCGGATTGATGAAAAACACGGTACGAATCGGCATTCTCTATTCGACGACGGGCCCCTATGGCGGGATGGGCCTCGACGGGCGCGATGGCGCGGAACTTGCGATCGAGGACGCGCGCGGCGCGGCGCACGGGGCCGCCATCGAGCCTGTCTTCATCGACCCGCATGCCGATATCGCCGCCTATCTCGAAGGCGCCCGGTCGATGCTGCGCGACCACGGCTGCCGCCACATTATCGGCACCATCACCTCGCTTGCCCGCAAGGAAGTCATCCCGCTCGTGGAAAAGCATGACGGCCTGCTCTGGTACATGTGCCCGTATGAGGGCTTCGAAGCCAACGACAATGTCATCTATACCGGCGGCTGCCCCAACCAGCATCTCCTGCCACTGTTCGACTACCTGATCCCGCGTTTCGGCTGCCGTCCCTACCTGATCGGCGCCAATTATGTCTGGGGCTGGGAGATGAACCGGCTTGCCCGCGAACTGATCGAGGATGCAGGTGGCGAGGTCCTGGGCGAGCGCTATCTGCCGCTGGAAGAGACCGCGGTCGAGCGTATCGTACAGGACATCGAACAGCGCCGGCCAAGCTTCATCCTCAATAACCTCGTCGGTCCGTCGAGCTATGCCTTTCTCGCAGCCATCCGCGCTCTGGGCGCCCGCGATCCGGCTTTCCGTCCGGAAAACTGCCCGGTCGTCAGTTGCGACCTGCAGGAATGCGAGATCCCAGATATCGGCCTTGGCGTCGCGACGGGCCAGCTCTGCGCTGCCGCCTATTTCGATACGGTCGCCACGCCGGAGAACATCGCCTTCAAGGCGCAGGTGGCAGCCCGTTTCGGACCCGGCCGGCGCATCTCCAGTGTCTTCGCCAGTGCCTATGCGTCGGTCAAGCTTTGCGTCGAGGCCATTATCGCAGCCGGGACGGACGATCCGGCGGCCGTATCGCGCCTGGTGTCGGCCGCGCCGCTTCCAACCGTTCTCGGACCGATCCTGATCAATCCCGACACCCGCCATGCCGCCCTTCCTTTCCATCTCGGCCGGATCAATGACGAAGGCGGCTTCGATATCATCGCCTCTCAGCCGGCGATCGCCGCCGACCCTTATCTCACCGGCCGCCGGACGCGCTTGCCGGCGCAGCTGGGGCCGGCGCAGTTGAGGCCGGCCCAGTCGAGGATCGTGTCATGAGGGAGACGCCGAATTTCACCGGCTGGCGCGCCACGATCCTGCACCGGGAAGACAACACCACCGAACGCCTGACACGCCAGCTGAAGCTCATCGGCTTTCAGGTGACGGTGCAGTGGCAACCGCTCAATGCGAGCGACCTGCCGGATATCATCCTGGTCGATGCCGACCAGGGCTGGGACGGTCTTTTGCCTTGGACTGGCGAGAATGCGCCGCGGCCGCTGGTGGCGCTGCTCGGCTCGGAAGCGCCGGGCCGGATTGCCTGGGCGATGGAACAGGGCGTCGGCGCAATCATCGCAAAACCGCTGGCCTCCTCTGCCGTCTACCCGGCCCTGGTCATGGCGCTCGGTATCCACCGCGAACGCAAGGCCGTGATCGACAAGATGAAGCATCTGGAAGAGCGCGTGCGCCTGCGGCCGCTGGTCCATGCCGCCGTCGAGCGCATCATTGCGGAGCGCAAGGTCGATGAGGAGCTCGCCTACACGATCCTGCGCAATTGCGCGATGCAGCGCCGGATGCCGATGGAGCAGGTCGCAGCCTCCATTCTCGGCGGCGCCGAGCCCATGCCGGAGGCCGGTTGATGCGCATCCTGAAAAGTATGGTGCGTCAGCCGTCGGCGCTGTTCGGCCTGGCGATCGTCGCCCTGGTCATCTTCATGGCGGTCGCCGCACCCTTGATCGCCCCCTATAACCCCGACGAACAGATGTTTGACGGCCTGACGCTGGAAGGCGCACCGATGCCGCCCAGCGCCCAGTTCCTGCTCGGCACCGACACGCTCGGCCGCGACCTGTTCTCGCGCCTTCTCTACGGTGCCCGCACCTCGCTCATTATCGGCCTCGTTGCCAACGGCATCGCAGTGGCGATCGGTCTTTTGATCGGTATCCTGTCGGGCTACATGCGCGGCCTCGTCGGCAATGCGCTGATGCGCTTCACCGATCTGATGATGGCGTTTCCGGCCCTGCTTCTGGCCATCGTGCTGGCAGCACTCTTGCGCCCAAGCCTGTGGATCGTCGCCATGGTGATCGCGCTGGTCAACTGGGTGCAGGTCGCCCGCATCGTCTATACCGAAACCCGCGGCCTTGTAGAGCGCGACTTCATCCTCGCCGAGCGCTCGCTGGGTGCCGGCCACTTCCGGATCCTGTTTCATCACATCCTGCCGCATCTGATGCCGACGGCGATCGTCTGGGGCACACTCGGCATTGCCACGACGGTGCTTCTGGAAGCGACCCTGTCGTTCCTCGGTATCGGCGTGCAACCGCCGACACCCTCGTGGGGCAACATCATTTTCGAAAGCCAGAGCTATTTCCAGGCAGCCCCGTGGCTGGTGTTCATCCCCGGCGCCGTTATCCTTTTGACTGCGCTCTCCTTCAACCTGGTCGGCGATGCGCTGCGCGATATTCTCGACCCGACCCAGCGCGGGAGGGGGTGAGATGGCCTTTCTGATCCTGCGGCGTCTCGTCCAGACGGCGCTGATCCTGTTCGGCGTCGCGGCAATCACCTTTCTTTTGCTCTACGCCTTGCCCGCCGATCCCGCCCGGATGATCGCCGGCCGCAGCGCCACGGCGCAGACGGTTGCCAATATCCGCCATGAACTCGGCCTCGACCAGCCGCTGCTGGCGCAATTCTGGAACTACCTGAGCGGCCTTGCCGGGGGCAATCTCGGCCGCTCCTATGCGCAGAAGACCGATGTCGGTGCGCTCATTGCGGCGCGGCTGCCGGCAACGCTGATCCTGATGGCGGCCGGTATTTTCGTCGAGGTGATACTCGGCCTGCTGCTCGGCGTCATCGCCGCCGTGCGCCGTGGCGGCCCTGTCGATCGCTTCGTGATGATGGCATCCTTCGTCGGCGTCTCGGCACCGCAGTTCGTCGCGGCCCTGCTGCTGCTCTACGTCTTTGCCGTCACGCTCGCCTGGTTCCCGATGAGCGGCTTCGGCACGTTTGCCCATGTCGTGCTGCCGGCCACCACGCTCGGCATTCTCGGTGCCGGCTGGTATGCGCGCATGGTCCGTTCGGCGATGATCGATGTGCTCAACCAGGATTATGTCCGCACTGCCCGCGCCAAGGGCCTGTCGTCCGCCCGCATCGTCTTTCGTCATGCGCTGCCGAATGCGCTTTTGCCGATCGTCGCGATGATCGGCATCGATATCGGCCAGTTCATGAGCGGCGTGGTGGTGGTCGAGGCCGTCTATGGCTGGCCAGGCATCGGCCAGCTTGCCTGGCAGGCGATCCAGCAGGTGGATATCCCGATCATCATGGGGGTGACGCTGGTTTCGGCGCTGGCCATCGTGCTCGGCAATCTCGTCGCCGATCTGATCGCGCCACTCATCGATCCACGCATTCGTGCGCGCTAGTCCAAATCAGCAACCAAAAGGGGAACTCAAAAATGTTCAAACGCTGGCTTCGAAACTCGACGATCGCGATGGCACTCGCCGTCACTCCGCTTAACGCCTTCGCGCAGGACGCCATCAGGCAGGGCGGCGATATCGTCATCACCTACAAGGACGACATTGCCACGCTCGATCCGGCCATCGGCTATGACTGGGTCAACTGGTCGATGATCAAGAGCCTCTATTCGCGGCTGATGGACTATACGCCCGGCACGCCGGATCTGATTCCGTCGCTAGCGGAAAGTTTTACGGTCTCGCATGACGGCCTTACCTATACGTTCAAGCTGCGCAAGGGCGTGAAATTCACCAATGGTCGCGAACTGGTCGCCTCCGACGTAAAGTATTCGATCGAGCGCGCCGTCGATCCGAAGACGCAGGGACCGGGCGCCGGCTTCTTCGGCGCCATCAAGGGTTTCGATGCCGTCACCGGCGGCACCTCGGCGACGCTGGAAGGCATTGCGACTCCAGACGATTCGACGGTCATCTTCACCCTGTCGCGTCCCGATGCCACCTTCTTGCACGTGCTCGCCATCAACTTCGCCTCCGTCGTGCCGAAGGAAGCCGTCGAGGCAGCGGGCGGCGATTTCGGCAAGAACCCCGTCGGCTCGGGCACATTCGTGCTGAAGGAATGGACCGTCGGCCAGCGTCTCGTGTTCGAGCGCAACCCGGATTATTTCGTCAAAGACATGCCGCATATCGACAAATTCACCGTTGAAGTCGGCCAGGAGCCGCTGGTGGCGCTCTTGCGCCTGCAGAAGGGCGAAGTTGATATTGCCGGTGACGGCGTTCCGCCGGCAAAGTTCCTGGAGATCAAGAACTCGCCCGAGGGTGCCGAAATCATCGTCGATGGCGCGCAGCTGCACACCGGCTACATCACGCTCAACACCAAGGTTAAGCCGTTCGACAATGTGAAGGTGCGCCAGGCGCTCAACATGGCCATCAACAAAGAGCGCATCACCCGCATCTTGAACGGCCGCGCCACTGCCGCAAACCAGCCGCTGCCGCCGCTGATGCCGGGCTACGACAAGACCTTCGCCGGTTATGCCTTCGACGTCGAAAAGGCCAAGGCGCTGCTTGCCGAAGCTGGCTTCCCCGATGGTTTCGAGACGATCCTCTACTCGACCAACACCGATCCCCAGCCGCGCATCGCCCAGGCGATCCAGCAGGATCTGGCTGCTGTCGGCGTCAAGGCCGAGGTTCGCGCGCTGGCCCAAGCCAACGTCATTGCAGCCGGCGGTACCGAAGGCGAAGCGCCGATGATCTGGTCGGGCGGCATGGCCTGGATCGCCGACTTCCCGGATCCGTCCAATTTCTACGGCCCGATCCTCGGTTGCTCCGGCGCGGTTCAGGGCGGCTGGAACTGGTCGTGGTATTGCAACAAGGATCTCGATGCCCGCGCAATCGCCGCCGATTCGATGTCGGACCCGGCCAAGGCTGCCGAGCGTCAAGCCGAATGGGGCAAGATCTTCACCGATATCATGGCCGACGCGCCGTGGATTCCGCTCACCAACGAACGCCGCGTCGTCGCCAAATCGCCGCGCATGGGCGGCGCAGGCGACATCTACGTCGATCCGACCCGCGTCATCAACTACGACGCGATCTTCGTGAAGGACGAATAGGCGCCGGGCCTGAAATGCCCCTCATCCGACCCTTCGGGCCACCTTCTCCCCGTGAACGGGAGAAGGACAAGCGAAAACTCCGAACCAGTGCCCTCTCTCCGACTGCGGGAGAGGGTTACGGTGAGGGGCAAAGCCCCATGCTGAAAAATCCAATTCCGAGGAAACACCATGTGCGTCGCCTGCACCCATACCATTCACCGCACCCAGCATAATTTCGGCTGGAACAAGGATTTCGAACCGGCTGTCATCGCCAAGCCGGGTGAGACGATCCATTTCGAATGCCTGGACTCCTCCGGTGGCCAGCTGGGTGCCGGCTCGACACTCGAAACCCTGGCGGCGCTCGACTTCGACAAGATCAATCCTGTCACCGGCCCGGTCTACGTCGAAGGCGCCAAACCCGGCGATGCCTTGAAGGTGACGATCCGCCGTTTCATCCCGTCCGGCGTCGGCTGGACCGCCAACATTCCGGGATTCGGCCTGCTTGCAGACCAGTTCAAGGAGCCGGCCCTGCACATGTGGTCCTACGATCCGCACAGCATGGCGCCGTCGCTCTACGGTCCCGGCGGCAAGGTACCGTTAAAGCCCTTTGCCGGAACGATCGGTGTTGCGCCGGCTGAACCCGGCCTGCATTCCGTCGTGCCGCCGCGCCGGGTCGGCGGCAATCTCGATATCCGCGACCTGACATCGGGCGTGACGCTCTATCTGCCGGTCGAAGTCGACGGCGCGCTATTCTCGATCGGCGACACCCATGCCGCCCAGGGCGACGGCGAAGTCTGCGGCACCGCCATCGAAAGCCAGATGGAAGTCGAGGCGACAATCGAGCTGGTCAAGGACGCGCGGCTGCAAAGCCCGCGCTTCACCACCACCGAGCCCGTTACCCGCCATCTCGACGGCATGGGCTATGAGGTCACGACCGGCATCGGCCCTGACCTGATGACCGGAGCCCGCGAGGCGCTGATGAGGATGATCGACCTGCTCGGGTCAGAGCACGGCATGAACCCCGTCGACGCCTACCTGCTCTGCTCGGTCTGCGGCGATCTCAGGATCAGCGAAATCGTCGACATGCCCAATTGGGTCGTCTCCTTCTACTTCCCGAGGATCGTGTTCGCGTGACATCTCCCTCTCCCGTTTCCCCATCCGTCCTCGCCATCGACAAGCTCTGCGTTGACGCACGCACGCCGGAAGGCAGGCGCCGCGTTCTCGACGATGTCAGCTTCGACCTGAAGCTCGGCGAAACGCTGTGCATCGCCGGTGAAAGCGGCTCGGGCAAATCGGTAACGTCGCTTGCCATCATGGGCCTTCTGCCGAAGGCGTCGCTACAGGTCGCTTCCGGCAGTATTGCGCTGGAAGGTCGCGAGCTTTCCCGCCTGTCCAACAGTGCCATGCGCAGTGTGCGCGGCGGCGACGTCGCCATGGTATTCCAGGAGCCGATGACCTCGCTCAACCCGGTGATGTCGATCGGGGCGCAATTGACCGAGGCCATTCGCGAGCATCAGGGATCGGAAGGTGGTAGCGCCGAGGCGGTGGCCCTTCGCATGCTGGACGCCGTCCACATGACGGAACCGGCCAGGCGGCTGAAACAATACCCGCACGAGCTTTCCGGCGGCATGCGCCAGCGCGTGATGATCGCCATGGCGCTCTCCTGCCGGCCGAAGGTGCTGATCGCCGACGAACCGACGACGGCGCTCGACGTGACGGTGCAGGCGCAGATCCTCAAGCTGATGGACGAACTGAAGCGCGAATTCAGCGCCTCGATCATCCTGATTACCCACGATATGGGCGTCGTCGCGCAGATGGCCGACCGCGTCGTCATCATGCAAGCCGGCCGCATCATAGAGCAGGGCAACGCTTTACCGATCTTCAATGCCCCGGCACAACGCTATACTCAGGAATTGCTGGCAGCCGTGCCGCGGCTCGGTGCTCATGCCGGCACCGATGGCCCGCCGCGCATCGGCGCGGCTGCGACGGACGCACCGCCGCTCACGCACGCCCCGGTCCTCACCGTGCGCGGATTGGACGTCACCTATGGCAAACCGGCGGGCTGGCTCTCTGGCGGGAAGCCGTCAGCTTCCGCCGTCAGCGATGTTTCTTTCGACATCCTGCCTGGCCAGACGCTTGGCCTCGTCGGCGAAAGCGGCTCGGGCAAATCCACCACCGGCAGGGCCGTTCTCGGCCTGATTCCCTTCACCGGCGACGTCGTCATCGGCGGCCAGGCGATCGGTGGCCTTAGCCAGCGCCAGATGCGGCCGGTGCGGCGCAGCGCCCAGATGATCTTTCAGGATCCCTATGCTTCGCTCGATCCGAGGATGGCGATCGGTGCCGCGATTGCCGAGCCGCTGATCATCCATGGCCTTGCCAACAAGGGCGAGCGCGACGACCGCGTCGCCAAGCTGCTGCGCCAGGTCGGCCTGCAGCCGGATGCTGCCAGCCGTTACCCGCACGAGTTTTCCGGCGGCCAGCGCCAGCGCATCTGCATCGCCCGGGCGCTAACGCTCGGACCGAAACTGATCGTCGCCGATGAAAGCGTCGCCGCACTCGATGTCTCGGTGCGCGCCCGCGTGCTCGACCTGATGCTGGAGCTGCAGGAGACGATGGGGCTCGCCTATCTCTTGATCTCGCACGACATGGCGGTGATCGAGCGCATGTCGCACAATGTCGCGGTCATGCGCTCTGGACGCATCGTCGAAATGGGATCGCGGCGGTCGGTCTTCGAAAACCCGCAGGATGCCTATACCCAGGCACTGATGGCGGCGGTGCCGATCCCCGACCCGGCGTTGCGCAACGTGGCGTGAGAGGCTGGTGCCGGTCACCCGGAAGCACGACATCGAGGGCCGGGCGCCGATCCGGCGGGACGAGGGAGATTGGCGGTCCCTGTCCGCGGCTCCTCCTTTTGTCTAAGGATGATGCGCTTGCGCGATCGGTGATTTCCTTCGACCTTGTTTCCGGCTAAGCAGGAGACAAAGACGATGGGAGGAAGCATGCGCAATATCATCGAAACCGTGGAGGCGCGCCGCATCGAGGCTCGTCTCGGCGGCGGCCAGCGCCGCATTGACGCCCAGCATGCCAAGGGCAAGCTGACGGCGCGCGAGCGCATCGAGGTGCTGCTCGACGGGGGTTCCTTCGAAGAATACGACATGTATGTCACCCACCGCGCCGTCGATTTCGGCATGGCGGAACAGAAGGTGGCGGGCGACGGCGTTGTCACCGGCTGGGGTACGATCAACGGCCGCCAGGTCTATGTCTTTTCCCAGGATTTCACCGTTCTCGGCGGCTCGCTGTCGGAAACCCATGCCCAGAAAATCTGCAAGATCATGGACATGGCCGTGCGCAACGGCGCGCCCGTCATCGGCCTCAACGATTCGGGCGGCGCCCGTATCCAGGAAGGCGTCGCGTCGCTCGCCGGCTATGCCGAAGTGTTCCGCCGCAACGCCGAGGCCTCCGGCGTTATCCCGCAGATCTCCGTCATCATGGGCCCCTGCGCCGGCGGTGCTGTCTATTCGCCTGCGATGACCGACTTCATCTTCATGGTCCGCGACTCGTCCTACATGTTTGTCACCGGCCCGGACGTGGTGAAGACCGTCACCAACGAGATCGTCACGGCCGAAGAACTCGGCGGCGCCGGCACCCATACGAGGAAATCCTCGGTTGCCGATGCGGCCTATGAAAACGACATCGAGACTTTGGAGCAGGTCCGCCTGCTGTTCGATTTCCTGCCCCTCAACAATCGCGAGAAGCCGCCCGTCCGGCCGTTCCACGACGATCCGGCCCGCCTTGAGAACCGTCTCGACACGCTGATCCCGGATAGTTCTGCCAAGCCCTACGACATGAAGGAACTCATTCATGCGATCGCCGACGAGGGCGATTTCTTCGAGCTTCAGGAAGCCTTTGCCCGCAACATCATCACCGGCTTCATCCGGCTCGAGGGCCAGACCGTCGGCGTTGTCGCCAACCAGCCGATGGTGCTGGCAGGCTGCCTCGATATCGACAGTTCGCGAAAAGCTGCCCGCTTCGTCCGCTTCTGCGACGCTTTCTCGATACCGCTCCTGACCCTGGTCGATGTCCCCGGCTTCCTGCCCGGCGTCGCTCAGGAATATGGCGGCGTCATCAAGCACGGCGCCAAGCTCTTGTTTGCCTATAGCCAGGCGACCGTGCCGATGGTGACGCTGATCACCCGAAAAGCCTATGGCGGCGCCTATGACGTCATGGCCTCCAAGCATATCGGCGCCGACATCAACTATGCTTGGCCGACCGCCGAAATCGCTGTGATGGGTGCCAAGGGCGCCACCGAAATCCTCTACCGCTCCGAACTTGGCGACCCCGACAAGATCGCCGCCCGGACCAAGGAATACGAGGAACGCTTCGCCACCCCTTTCGTCGCCGCCGAACGCGGCTTCATCGACGAAGTGATCATGCCGCATTCGTCACGTCGCCGCATCGCGCGGGCGTTTGCCTCATTGAGGAACAAGCGCAAGGAACAGCCGTGGCGCAAGCACGATACGATTCCGTTGTGAAACGTCACATGCGTCACAAACCACAGTCGTCATCCTCGGGCTTGACCCGAGGATCCATAGCACCAAACTCGTCGTCGCTCTGGGATGGATCCGGGTCAAGCCCGAGGATGACGGAGAAACAAAATACGCCTTGGGCGGAAAGTGACTGTCTGCACTAGCGAAATCCATTGCTCGTTTCCCATATGCCTGCTGTGCTCTCCTCTCAAGCACATCGCCCACTATCAAGGACCGCCCTCATGACCGAAAAATCCCCCGCCGATAATTTTCCCGCGGGTTACGAACTTCCCAAAGTCTGGACCTGGGACAAGGGCAATGGTGGTACTTTCGCCAACATCAACCGGCCGATCGCCGGACCGACGCAGGACAAGGTCCTGCCGGTCGGAAAACATCCGCTGCAGCTCTATTCGCTGGGCACTCCGAATGGCGTCAAGGTCACGATCATGCTGGAGGAGCTTTTGGCGGCGGGGCACGAAGGTGCCGAGTACGACGCGTGGCTGATCAGGATCGGCGATGGCGACCAGTTCGGCTCGGGCTTCGTCGATGTCAATCCGAACTCGAAGATCCCGGCGCTGATGGACCATGCCCCCATGGGCGGCGGCGCGCCCGTTCGCGTCTTCGAATCCGCCTCCATCCTGCTGTATCTCGCGGAAAAATTCGGCGCCTTCCTGCCGGCTGATCTTCGCGCCCGCACCGAGACGATGAACTGGCTGTTCTGGCAGATGGGCTCGGCCCCATTCCTCGGCGGCGGCTTTGRCCATTTCTATGCCTATGCGCCGATGCATATCAAATACGCCATCGACCGCTACGCCATGGAAGTGAAGCGCCAGTTCGACGTGCTCGACCGGCATCTGGCCAACAACCAGTTCCTGTCGGGTGCGCACTACACCATCGCCGACATGGCCACCTGGCCCTGGTACGGCAGTCTGGCGCTCGGCCAGGCCTACGGCGATGCCGGCACCTTCCTCGACGTTCAGAGCTACAGACACGTCCAGCGCTGGACGGCCGAGATTGCCGCCCGCCCGGCGGTCAAACGCGGCCGCATGGTCAACCGGACGTCCGGCGATCCGTCCGAACAGCTGCATGAACGCCACGACGCCTTAGACTTCGAAACGAAGACGCAGGACAAGATCGCCCAAGATGGCGCAAAGGCCTAAGGAGACCCAGATGGCCAAGCGGCCCGAGATGACAAAACACAGGGGCTTTCCCTCTGGCCTGCCGGGCCACGGCCATCATTTCACCATCCGGCGGGCGAACGAGAAGGGCGTCACGCCGCTCAAGGCGTTGCAGCGCCTTGCCCGCCCGAATTCGATCGAACAGAAGGTCGACGCCGCCTTCCTGCACGCGCTCTGGCACCATTTTGGAATCGAGCCGTTCGAACGCGGCAATCTCGATGCCGGCAGGCTCAATCTTTTGTTCGGCCGCGAAGTCGTGCCGGCCGAAGAGCCGTTCGACCCGGCGTCGTATGAAGCGTTGCTGCGGATCGATGAGCGGGTTGGGCGCAAGAATTTCCCGGAAGCTTTCGAAGACGTGTTCGAGGTGTGAGTAACCATGTTTCAGAATGCCGTCATCCTCGCTGCCGCCACGCACCGCCCTCTGTCACTTCGTGGCATCTCCCCCTTTGAGGGGGAGATGTTCGCCAGGGAAGAGGGGGGTAATCTCCGGCACATCATAGGTCGTCACCACCTTCCCCTGCGCCGGGTGCGGATGATTGCGTCACATGCTCAGGGAGCGGCCCAATAACATGATCAAAAAAATCCTCATCGCCAATCGCGGCGAAATCGCCTGCCGGGTCATCAAGACAGCAAAGAAGATGGGCATCGCCACCGTCGCCGTCTATTCCGATGCGGATGCCGATGCGCTGCATGTAAAGATGGCCGACGAGGCCGTGCACATCGGCCCGTCGCCGTCGAACCAATCCTATATCGTCATCGACAAGATCCTCGACGCGATCCAAAAGACCGGCGCCGACGCGGTGCATCCGGGCTATGGCTTCCTGTCGGAAAACGCCGCCTTCGCTGAGGCGCTTGAGAAGGCCGGTGTCGCCTTCATCGGTCCGCCGGTGGGCGCTATTTCAGCGATGGGCGACAAGATCACCTCGAAGAAGCTGGCGGCCGAGGCCGGCGTCTCCACCGTGCCCGGCCATATGGGCCTGATTGCCGATGCCGCCGAGGCGGTGAAGATTTCCGCAGGGATCGGCTATCCGGTGATGATCAAGGCGTCCGCCGGCGGCGGCGGCAAGGGCATGCGCATCGCCTGGAACGACCAGGAAGCGCGCGAAGGTTTCCAGTCCTCGAAGAGCGAGGCGAAGAACTCGTTCGGCGACGACCGCATCTTCATCGAGAAATTCGTCACCCAGCCGCGCCATATCGAAATCCAGGTGCTCGGCGATAAACACGGTACCGTGCTCTATCTCGGCGAGCGCGAATGCTCGATCCAGCGGCGCAACCAGAAGGTCATCGAGGAAGCCCCGTCGCCGTTCCTCGACGAGCAGACCCGCCGCGCCATGGGCGAGCAGGCCGTGGCGCTGGCAAAGGCCGTTGGCTACTATTCGGCCGGCACCGTCGAGTTCATCGTCGATGGCAGCAGAAATTTCTACTTCCTCGAGATGAACACCCGCCTGCAGGTGGAACATCCGGTCACCGAACTGATCACCGGCATCGACCTGGTCGAGCAGATGATCCGCGTCGCCTCTGGCGAAAAACTGTCCCTCGGACAGGATGACGTCAAGCTGAACGGCTGGGCGATCGAAAGCCGGCTCTATGCCGAGGATCCCTATCGCAACTTCCTGCCCTCGATCGGCCGCCTGTCGCGCTACCGGCCGCCGGTGGAAGGCATCACGTCCGGCGGCACGGTCGTGCGCAACGATACCGGCGTCTTCGAGGGCGGCGAGATTTCCATGTATTACGATCCGATGGTCGCCAAGCTCTGCACCTGGGCGCCTGAAAAGGGGGGGGCACCCGCCCGTCTGACCGCCATCGACGCGATGAGCGCGGCACTCGACGATTTCGAGGTCGAGGGCATCGGTCATAACCTGCCTTTCCTTTCGGCGGTCATGCAGCACGAGCGGTTCCGCTCCGGCAAGATCACCACGGCCTTCATCGCCGAGGAATTCCCGGACGGCTTCCACGGTGTCGAGCCGGATGCAGCCTCCGCACGGAAACTGGCGGCGGTCGCCACGCTCGTGCATCAGGCGTTGCAGGACCGCGCCGTACAGATCTCCGGCACCATCGGCAATCATCGCCGGGTGATCGGCAAGGACTGGGTCGTGACCTTTGCCGGCCAGGAGCTTCCTTTGACGCTCGATGCGTCCGCCGATGGCGTCTATGTCCGGCTTGCCGATGGCAGCGTGTTTGCCGCCGCCGGCGACTGGACGCCGGGCCGCAGCCACGCCACCTTCAATGTCGACGGCACGGCGATGGGCGTGAAGATCGATCTTTCCGGCACCGGCATCCGGCTGCGCTGGCGCGGCATGGACGTCACCGCTCATGTGCGCAGCCCGCGCGTTGCCGAACTTGCCAGGCTGATGCCGAAGAAGCTGCCGCCGGACACCTCCAAAATGCTGCTCTGCCCGATGCCCGGCGTCATCACCGCCGTCACCGTTGCGCAAGGCGAGACAGTGGAAGCCGGCCAGGCATTGGCGACGGTCGAGGCGATGAAGATGGAGAATATTTTGCGCGCCGAACGGCGAGGCGTGGTGAAGAGGATTGCTGTCACCGCCGGTGCAAGTCTGGCCGTGGATGAGCTGATCATGGAGTTCGAATAGGGCCGGCACCTGGGATGGGAAGCCAAATCATTGACACATTTTGGCCGCTTGAATTTCCCCCGACCATACAATCCATGTCATCATCGTTTCCGTTCCGCCATCGGATACGCTGCCAGGCGTGGCAGTGAGGCGGGCCCGGCGCTGCGTACCGACTGTCCCCCTCAAGGCGAGGGTATACGTCCGATCGATCCAAGGAGACCTTCCCATGCCCGATAACAAAACCCTCGCCGATTGGGCCACCCTTGCCGAACGCGAGCTCAAATCCCCGCCCGAGGCGCTGACCTGGCAGACACCAGAGGGCATTGCCGTCAAGCCGCTCTATACGGAGGCCGATCTGGAAGCCGCCGGTCATCTCGGCTCGCTGCCGGGCCTTGCACCGTTCACCCGTGGCCCGCGTGCCACCATGTATGCCGGGCGCCCCTGGACGATCCGGCAATATGCCGGCTTCTCCACCGCCGAGGCTTCGAATGCCTTCTACCGCAAGGCGCTGGCGGCCGGTCAGCAGGGCGTCTCCGTCGCCTTCGATCTCGCCACTCATCGCGGCTATGACAGTGACCATCCGCGCGTCGTCGGCGATGTCGGCAAGGCCGGCGTGGCGATCGACAGCGTCGAGGACATGAAGATCCTGTTCGACGGCATTCCGCTCGAAAAGATCTCGGTGTCGATGACCATGAACGGCGCGGTCATCCCGATCCTTGCCTCCTTCATCGTTGCCGGCGAGGAACAGGGCGTGCCGCGATCCCAGCTTTCCGGCACGATCCAGAACGACATCCTCAAGGAGTTCATGGTCCGCAACACCTATATCTATCCGCCCGAGCCCTCGATGCGGATCGTTGCCGACATCATCGACTATACCGCCCGCGAGATGCCGAAATTCAATTCCATCTCGATCTCCGGCTATCACATGCAGGAGGCCGGCGCGACGCTTGTGCAGGAGCTCGCCTTTACGCTGGCCGACGGCCGCGAATATGTCCGCGCGGCCATCGCCAAGGGATTGAACGTCGATGAGTTCGCCGGCCGCCTGTCGTTCTTCTTCGCCATCGGCATGAACTTCTTCATGGAGGCTGCCAAGCTGCGCGCCGCCCGGCTGCTGTGGACCCGGATCATGGAAGGCTTTCATCCGAAGAAACAGTCCTCGCTGATGCTCAGAACCCATTGCCAGACATCGGGCGTCTCGCTGCAGGAACAGGATCCGTATAACAACATCATCCGCACCGCGTTCGAGGCAATGTCGGCCGTGCTCGGCGGCACCCAGTCGCTGCACACCAATTCCTTCGACGAGGCGATCGCGCTGCCGACGGAATTCTCCTCGCGTATCGCCCGCAACACCCAGCTGATCCTGCAGCATGAGACGGGCGTGACGAAGGTCGTCGATCCGCTGGCCGGCTCCTACTATGTCGAGAGCCTGACGGCGGAACTGGCGCAAAAGGCCTGGGCGCTGATGGAGGAGGTCGAGGCGCTGGGCGGCATGACCAAAGCGGTGGCCGATGGCCTGCCCAAACGCCTGATCGAGGAGGCGGCAACCCGCCGTCAGGCCGCCGTCGACAAGGGCGATGAGGTCATCGTCGGCGTCAACAAATACCGGCTCGAAACCGAAGACGACCTCGATATTCTCGACATCGACAATGCCGCCGTCCGTACCGCCCAGATCAGCCGCATCGAGGAGACGCGCAGACGTCGCAATACGGCCGACGTGACGGCCGCGCTCAAAGCCCTGACGGAGGTCGCCCGTACCGGCAACGGCAATATCCTCGAAGCGGCCGTCACCGCCGCCCGCGCCCGCGCCACCGTCGGCGAAATCTCCGATGCGATGCGCGCCGTTTTCGGCGATCACAGCGCCGTTCCCGAAGTGGTCAGCGATATCTATGGCCATGCCTACAAGGACGAGCCGGAACTGGCGACGCTGTCCGCCCGGCTTTCCGATTTTACCCGCGCGATCGGCCGCAGGCCGAAGATCATGGTGGCGAAACTCGGCCAGGACGGCCATGACCGCGGCGCCAAGATCATCGCCTCGGCCTTTGGCGATATCGGTTTTGACGTGCTGGCCGGGCCGCTGTTCCAGACGCCTGACGAAGCGGCCGAGCTGGCAGTGACCGCAAAGGTGCACGTCATCGGCATGTCGTCGCTTGCCGCCGGCCACAAGACGCTGGCACCGCAGCTTGTCGAGGCGCTGAAGGCCAAGGGCGCAGGCGATGTGATTGTCGTCGTCGGCGGCGTCGTGCCGCGCCAGGATTATCAATTCCTGCTCGACCACGGCGTCGCCGCCGTCTTCGGCCCCGGCACCAATGTCATGGAGGCCGGCCGCGCCGTTCTCGACCTTCTGGAGGGCCGGCTGCGCAATGCGTGAGGCGGTGTTTCACCCTCATTAATCATCGCTGAAAAGTTCTGCTTCCGAATTCCAGGAAATGCCGCATTCTGTTCACGTGCTCAGCTGATTCGCCTCATGTGCCGGCGTCAAGGCCGGATTGAGAGCCGAACGACAACGCTAAATGATTTGGCCGGGGGGCAGCGCAATGCAGAAGCGCGACGACGTCGAAAACTGGGCAGTTTACAGAGCACAACAAATTCTGATGCGCGAGGGCATGGACCTTGCATTGTCGGCGCGCGACTTCGACAGCGGCGCGATCAGGGCCAAGGGCAAGCTCCTTGCCATGGCCATCGCCGCCTCCCTGGTCGAAGCGTCCGCGGCCAGGGCGGATTAAGCCGCAGCTGTCAGACACGGCCGGTCACCCCTAAAATTTGGGAATTGTCGGCAATCCCCAAGCCGCTACACTATCGTCCCATATTGGGTGTGTTTTCGAACGATAGGGTACAGTCATGCCGTTTCTGTCGAACATGGCCCTGAACCAGAGTGAAATCGAAGTGGTGTGCGGCGCGCTCGAGGAATGGTGCGCGGAAACACGCGTGGTGCTCAACAGCGATCATGGCCGCGATGCCGCCATCGTGATGCTCGGTCTCTACAAGTCCGGCCACGAAACCAAGAGTTCGATCCTGGAAGCGATGCGCAGGGTCAGCGCCGGGTGAGCCTGGCTGCTTGTATGACGCATCGCCTTGCCATGGATTGAGGCGATGCGACCGGCTCCCCGTCTCCCGCCGGGGAGACGTGCCGAGCGTAAGCGAGGCGATGAGGGGGCGGTTCGGCAAATTCTGATGTCCATGGCTTCGCCCTCATCCGGCGCCCGGCGGGAAGGGGAGGGGCCAATCCATGTGCACAAATTCCCCCGCCTCGCCAAACTGCGGTAGATGCCCCTCACAGGGCGGTCCGGCTTGTCCGGCCCGTGTTCCTTGAAAGGGACTGCTGGCTGCCGCTGGCGACCGTCAGTTGACCGTGACTGGCTTGGAGCGCATGCGCGAGACCGTTTCGCGCTCGGCCCGCTTGCAGCGCATCGGTGGCAGGTTACGGTCCATCAGGTCCATGTCTTCCAGCACCATGTCGCCCATCTTCTTGAAGGCGCTGTCGAGCGCTCCGGCCCGGTGAGCGGAGCGCAGGAAGCCCTTGAGGGTGCGGACGGGATGATCGAGCGGCAGCGGCTCGTCGGGATAGACGTCGCTGGCCGCCACGATATGGCCACTTGCGACCGCCGCTATCAGCGCGTCGAAGTCAACGACATTGGCGCGGCTGAGCAGGATGAAGGCGGCCCCCGGACGCATGCTGGCAAAGGCATCCGCGCCGAGGAAATGCTGGTTCTCGCTGGTCACCGCCGCGACAACAAAAATGAAATCGCTTTGCGTCAGCACCTCCTTGAGGCTCGACGGCCTGACGCCATTGTCGATCAGGATCGAGGCAGGCATCCAGGGGTCGTAGACGCGGGTATTGGTGCGGAAACCGGAGAGCACACGGTTCAGCGCCCTGCCGAGATCGCCGAAACCGATGATGCCGACATCGGCGCCCGACAAGAGCCGCGCCCGGGCATTGCCCTCACCGCCCCAGAGCTCACGGCCCTCACGGAAATCGACATCCGCATCCACGATGCCGCGGGCGATGTTCAGCGCCATCGCCAGCCCCATCTCGGCGACCGGCTCGGCAAACACCTGACCCGTCGTCACCACATGGATGCCGCGGGAAAACAGCACCTCATAGGGCATATTGTTGATCAGGTTGCTTTCGACATTGAGGATGCAGCGAAGTTCTGGCATGCGCGCCAGCGTCGCAGCGCTCAAAGGCGGCTGGCCGATAATATAGCGGGCCTCCTTCAGAATATTGTCACCGAGCCCCGCTATGTCTTCGGCACTCGCTTCAACGATGCGGTATCTGGCCTTCAGCTGCGCAAGCGCCGCCGGCGTGAAGATCAGATCGAGCGTGCGCGGCTCCGGCGCGCAGATGACCAGAGGCGGTTGCGTCTCAGGCATGATATCGTCTCCCTGCCCAGGCATGGGAAAAGCCCGGTCGTTGCGGCAAGTTGTATTGATGATCCGGCAATTTGCAAGAAATCGTGTCGGCAGGTCGGCCTAATAATTCAGACCGCGCAACTGCCGTTCGATCGAGCGCGGCGAACGTGGAGACTGAAACACCGGACCGTCGCCTTTGCGGCAGTTGTTCACGGTCTGGTAGCGCGGTCCGTAGGTCGGATGCCCCTCGATCTCGATGACGGATTGCTCGCAGAAAATCCGCTTGGCGTCCTCCGCTTCCTCCGGCGGCTTCACACCCGGCAGGTCGTTATAGGCCTGGGCAAACTGCACCGGTGCCAGCGTCGGTGACGCTGCGTTCGCAGGAAAAACGGAGGCGRCCAATGCCATGGAGATGAGGAGGGTTTGCGCGATCAACAGGTGCGTTCCATAGTGTTTGCCCGGTCAAGACGGGATAACCCGCATGTCCGGGCGCAAGGAGACGGTATCGTTTCCAGTGAAGTTGCGCTATAGCCCAACAGCTTGAACGAAGCACGACACCCTGTCCGGCTGATGTGGGGATTTCCATGGCAAATACAATACGGTTTCACCAAGGCGACATCTCAGCGGCAGACGCCGCGCGCTACAAAGGCGCCATCGCTGTCGATACCGAAACGCTTGGCCTGATACCGCGCCGGGACCGGCTCTGCGTCGTCCAGCTGTCACCGGGTGACGGCACCGCCGATGTGATCCAGATCGCCAAGGGCCAGACGCAGGCGCCAAACCTCACCGCCATGCTTGAAGACCCGACCCGCCAGAAAATCTTCCATTTCGGCCGCTTCGATATCGCCGTGCTGTTTCACACATTCGGCGTGACCACGACGCCGGTCTTCTGCACCAAGATCGCCTCTCGGCTGACCCGCACCTATACCGACCGGCACGGACTGAAGGACAATCTGAAGGAACTGCTCGAGGTCGATATTTCCAAGCAGCAGCAGTCCTCCGACTGGGCCGCTGAAAAGCTCTCGCCGGCGCAGCTGGAATATGCCGCGTCCGACGTCCTGCATCTGCATGCCCTGCGCGACAAGTTGACCGCCCGCCTGATCCGCGATGGCCGCGCCGACCACGCCGACGCCTGCTTCGCCTTCCTGCCCACCCGCTCCAAACTCGACCTGATCGGCTGGGAAGATACGGACATTTTCGCGCACAGCTGATGCGGCCGGCGCATAGATACGCCCCAATATAACCACGGCGAAATTAGGTTAATCGGGAATTAATGGTTGCCGGTTACCGTCAACGGCATCCCACGTTGCAGACCGCGCGGAGCAGCCATGATTACCCCCCTTCAGGCGAGTGCCGGAACAGTCAGTACCACGCTGATGCAGTCGATGATCGACCAGGCGGAGGAGAAGCGCGTCGAAGACGAAAAGAAGGCGCGCAAGGAAACGAAGGAAGACGATATCCTCAAGGCGAGGATTTCGGCGAGCAAGAGCCACGCGGCGCTGAACGACAAGGTCAACGCCCATTTCTTCGGCGCCCTGAAAAGCGACGACAATCCGATGGCGGAGCTGATTTCGCGGTTTCTCCACGTTCTGGGCCTGACGCGCGACGAGGGTGAATCCGATACCGATTTCGGTACCCGTGTCGAGGATACGCTGACGCTGGTCTCGATGATCGGCAAGAAGGAAGCCAATCTTTCCACCACCCCATCGACTTCCTGGCAGGCGCAGGAGGTGACGCTGGCCCGGTTCCGGGTCTCCGTCGATGACGTCGACGCTGTGTTGAACGGCACGGCCGAACAGCCATCAGAGATGGCGAATATGGCGGCCCGCTTCGTGACCCGCTACGGGCTGACGCAGAATGAGGACGAGAGCGACAACGATTACAGCAAGCGCATCGGCGAGACGATGGCCAGTGTGCGCAAGTCGATGCCGGCCAGCATCGAGGCGCTTGAAACAAAGACCGGCCTGCGGGATCTGGGCCTGACCGCGGCCCAGGTGGTGGATGCCATCAAGAATCCCTACGGAAGTCAGGCGAAGATCATCCAGGAAGTCCTCGACGATACCGCACGCACCGATGGGACCTCAACTGAGGATGCGCAGATCGCGATCCAGCGGCTGGAAGACATCGCCGATCCGAAATCCCTCGAGGAGCTGAAGCTCGAGCGGACGGATCAACCGGACCCGACCCGCGTCGAGAATGCCGAAACGCGCAAGGAGCGCGACGAGGATATTCGCAAGCTCGAAGCGGGCGACAAACTTGAGGACGTCAAGGAGGTCCAGGACACGATCAAAAAGATCAATGATGTCATCCGCGACGCATCCGGCGAAACGGGCAGCCCGGCGACTGAAGGCACATCCGCTACAGAAGTCGTCACATCCGGCGATCTGTTGCTGACCTTGGCTGCGGGCGCCGAAATGGCGGAGATAGAAGAAAAGGCGGAAAGCACGACTGCCAGCGGCACGGCCGGCCGGACCGACCCGATCGATACGCAAGCCGGAACCGACGCGTCCGAGGAGGCCAGGCAAGAGGCCGATATGGCCGTTCTCCTCGCCCGTGCGGGCCCCGCAGACGCAGGAGCGCCGGAGGGAGCGGATGCGGCGGTAAGCGGCATTCTGCCCGTCAGCCTGGACGAAAACGGAATCTACGAAATTCTCAAACGCCAGACCGAAGGGACGCAGGCCGCCTGATGCGGGCTTGCTCAGGTTTTAGGTCTGATGATGCCGAGGCGCGCCATCACTTCTTTCGGGATCCCATAGCGCTGGACGGCATCGCGGTTTGAGCGCAGGCCGCAGATTTCGCGCTGGATGAAGAACGCCCAGACGGCGTCGGCGGCATCGTTGAGCAACTGCTCGCGCCGCTCCGGTGCCGTGTGAGGATCGCTGAGCACACTCAATGCCGCGATTGCCTTTTCCACCTTCAACCCGTGCCGGCCGAGCGCATCCGCCCGCTCCGACATCAGTTCGTATTCGAGCAGGTTGAGGCCACTGTTCCTGGTAAAGGACGGGGACAAGGATTGGGGCGGACGAACCGTCATCTTGAGGCTCCGAAGTCGTCAGCAGCTACAGCGGCCTTTGCGCATCATGAATGACGCGCGGCGCTATAGGATGGGACGGCAACGGCCGTCAGGCAACAGATTTCGGGAAAAAACTATTTTGCCCGTGCGCGAATGTCCTCGAAGCTCCATTCCCGCAGCAGATCGCCGTTCTTCCAGACCGTTTCCAGATGATTGTGGCGGTCCTTGAGTTCGTCGAGACGCGCCGCCTCAAGACCGCCAAGACCACTGATGACCGCCTGCCGGCCCGCTTTCGACGCCTTGACGTTCATGGTGGCGGGGCGCTTGAAGACATCGTGCCATTTGCCCGCGTCGTCCAGCCGGGCATTGGTCTTCATGGCGAAGGAATAGGTATCGCGGTTGACCTTCTGCAACAGGCCGCCGCCCATGCCGAAGGCGWTGTTCTCGGCTGAAAAGCCGAACGCCTCCAGCCGGCCGAGGATCTGGCTGATATCGGCATTGGAAATGCCATCGCCCTGGATGACCCGGACGGACTTGTCGAGCACCCTGTAACCCTTGCCGTTCAGTGTCGAGCCGAAATGGTAGTCGAGCTGCTTGATCACATGCACAGGCGTCTCGATCGGATCGCCGCTGTCGGGCCGGATGACCACCGTGCCGCCGCTCGCCCTGACCTTTTCACGCAACTGCTCGCCCCAGATTTCCGAGACCGCGTAATTGATATCGTAGCTATCCGACACGACGGCGAACATGCCGCCGCCGGCAAAGCGATCGATCATGTTGGCATAGGCTTCCGCTTCCCGCTCGACGCCCCAGGCCGTCATCGTCGAGTGTTCGGAGGCGGGGATCGAGAAACCGGCCATTTCGGCACCATAGTAGCGCCGGGCATAGAGGACGCCAGTCATGGTATCGGTGCCCATGAAATTGACGAGATGGGCTGCCCCGCCGATGCCGGCCTGCTCCAGCGCGCCGACCCCGCGCGCGCCAAAATCGTGCAGGCGGAAGGGCAGGGCGGCGTCCGGATCGTCGCAGGTTTTCTCCAGGATCGGCCGGATGATCTGCTTGATCTTGCGGGCATTGCTGGCGACCGATGACGGATACCAGACGCCCCGCAGCAGCGCGGTCTCGATATAGGATGTCAGCCAGTAGCTATCGGGATCGGTATTGACCACCTCTACCATCGGTACGCCGCGGCGCAGCAGGGTGCCCTCCGGCAGAGCCTGGATCTCCAGCGGCAGATAGCCGCCGAACTGGTCGACGATGCGCATCCAGCCGGCGCGGTTGAATGGCAGGCCATGGGCAAGAACGATCGCCTCGGCCTCGTCGATATCGGCGCGGGTTACCGGCTTGCCGAGATACTCCTTCAGGAACATCTGCAGGCCGAAGAACAGCACATCGGCCTGATCCGGATGTCCGCGCGTCTCGATATAGGCGGAAATTGCCCGCGTGCCGGGCGGGTACTGCAGAAAATGGCTGAACTTATAGCTGTCGGTGTTGAGGATCAGATTGGTCAGGTTCATCGCATTCCCCCCGAAAGCAATTCCGTGCTCGCCGCACAGTGGGCGGCGGCGCAGCGCAAAGATGTACGCGAGCGGCGAAAGGGCGGCAAGGGCCAAGGGGCGCCGTCCCATCCCCGATATAGCGCCTCCGGTATGGTTAATATTCTGTCAATCATTCCGTCCTAAAATGGAAGCACACAATGCTCGGCCACCCGTGGCTCCGAAGCAGCCGACGCAGTCTGGTTTGGCCGTACATGAGCCGTCGGGCATGCGCATGAAGCGCCAGCATCCCATGACACACGCCTGGAGCCTTCCGGCTCTGCAGCCGCCATGCCGAGACAGATCTGGCCGTATGGCCTCAACCCCAACTTGACGGAGATTGCGATGCTGATGCCCATTCTCACAGTCAAAACACCCGTCGCTGCGGCGCAGGCGGCGGTCCTCGTCGAAGCCGTCACGCCGAGGGAGCGGACGCTTCCTGTAACCATGCCTGGACGGATTTCGGGAAACCAGTCGGAAGTGGTTCTCAAAATCCTGGAGACGCTGAACCGGCATCTGCTTGAAAGCGAACCTCTGCCGAAAGACGCGCTGATCCGCCTGCTCGACACGCTGGCGAAAATCCTGAAATTTCCGCCGCTGCCGCAGGAGACCCTGCGTGATTTCAGCAAGCGGCTGGCCGTCTTCCTCGAAACGCTGCCGCCTGCAGCGCGCCTGGCGCTGGAAAAACAGCTTGGGCAGCGCAACCTGGCGATATCCATCCGGATTCTGACCGAGGCGCTGAAGATGCCCTCGATCGTCAATATGCCGCGCTTGCCGGACGGGGGGATGGTGCCGCTGACGCTGCCTCGCGACGGTAGCAGCCAGGCGGATGGCAAACCGCTGCAAACACAGACTCCGCCGCAGAAACAGACACCCGTACCGGGCCGGCAAGCGCCGATACCCGCCTCGCAAACGATCGTGGCCAGTCCTGCCGTCATTTCCGAGCCGGGCCTGTTGCAGGCTGCGCTGAAAAAGGCTTTCGGTGACGATGAGACGCCCCCCGCTGTCATCGCCTTCGAGGAAAGCCTCGACAACGAAGGCCCGTCAGGCACACTGCGCGCAGATCAGCCGGCAAAGGCCCAGACGGCACGGGGCAGTGGCAGTGCTCCTGCCAGCGGGCAGCCGCAGCAGCCCAGCAGAGCAAACTCCGAATCGATCCCGCTGCTGCGCGCCGCCGCCGCCTTTCTTGCAGCCGATCCGGAGGCCCTGTCCCTGGTCGCCGCAATCGCCTCTGGGGATATGGATGGCCGGCTGAAGGCAAAGCTGGCAGAAGAACTGGGGCTTGACCTTTCCGAGCCAATGGAAACCCCGGAGCAACCGGAACATTCAGCCGGTACAAACAGGCCTGGCTCCGGGATCGAGGACGACGCTTTCCGCACATTGGAAGCGGAGCCGGATGGGCCGGCAAATACAGGCACATCGTCCGCTAAGCCGACCGCTACGCGCGTTCTCCAAGATGTCGATGGTTTCAAGGGGCACGATCTCGGCGAGTGGGAACTGGAGATCGTACCCGAAAACCGGTTCCTTGCCGGCACCGATGAGACCCCCTCGCCGTTGGCCGAAGCGGAGATGGATCGTCCGGAAAAGAGCCTTGCCCAGACGCTGAAAGCCCTGGTCGAAGCCAGCCTGCCTTTGCCCGGTTCAGTCCCGGACGGATCCGATACGCTGTTTGCAACGCTTGCCGGCGAAACAGCCGACATGGGCGCCGAAATCCTGTTTGCCCAGCTGGAAGCCGCCGGCAATGCCGAAATGCAGCCCGACACTTCCTTGCTCACCGGCGATACCGGCGATCAGATGGAAATGGCCGGGCTCGAACACAACAGCTGGAGCGCGATGCTGGAAGGGACTGAGGATAAACCAGGAAACCGGCCAGCGCCCATGCATGCCGCGACGATGGAAGAGACTGCACGCGAGGCCCTGACGCCCCGGTTGCCGGATGCAGGCATCTCCCGGGACGCAATTCCCTTCGCGATGATCCCCTACCTGCCGGCAAAGGCGCAGGAGACGCCAAGCATCGAGGCGGAGGAGGAGCAACCCGCCTTCTCCGGCGGAGATGGCGAGGATGAAGGCCAAAACCGCGAAGAGCGCGGCGAGCAGGAAGACGACACCACCGCCGTGCCGCGGACGGACCTGGAAGACGAGGAAAGCGAGGCCGCAGACGCCTATGACCTCTACCGCCGCATGGGCGGGTACGGCTGAGCCCATTCGCTCGCAGAAACAGCTTCAGAACAGACCACGAAAAAGCCCGCGGAAATTGCTTTCCGCGGGCTTCGTTATTCAGACGGCTAAGGCTTATTCGCCCGAGCGGTTCTTCAGGGCTGCGCCCAGGATGTCGCCGAGCGAAGCGCCCGAGTCGGACGAACCGAACTGTGCGACGGCTTCCTTCTCTTCAGCGATTTCCAGAGCCTTGATCGACAGCATGACCTTGCGGTCCTTCTTGGAGAAGTTGGTGACGCGGGCGTCGACAACCTGACCAACGGAGAAACGCTCCGGACGCTGTTCGTCGCGGTCACGCGACAGATCGGCACGGCGGATGAACGAGGTGAGGTCTTCGTGGTTGACGAGCTTCACTTCGATGCCACCGTCGTTGACGGCCAGAACTTCGCACGAAACAACGGCGTTCTTGCGCAGGTCGCCGGAAGCAGCGGCGTCGCCGACTGCATCCTTGCCGAGCTGCTTGATGCCGAGCGAGATGCGTTCCTTTTCGACGTCTACATCGAGAACGACGGCCTTGACCATGTCGCCCTTGTTGTATTCCTCGATGACCTGCTCGCCCGGACGGTTCCAGTCGAGATCCGACAGGTGCACCATGCCGTCGACGTCGCCGTCGAGACCGATGAACAGGCCGAATTCGGTCTTGTTCTTGACTTCGCCTTCAACTTCCGTGCCAGCCGGATGGCTGTGCGCGAATGCCTGCCACGGGTTCTCGAGCGTCTGCTTGAGGCCGAGCGAGATGCGGCGCTTGGTCGGGTCGACTTCGAGAACGACAACGTCGACTTCCTGCGTCGTGGACAGGATCTTGCCGGGGTGAACGTTCTTCTTGGTCCAGGACATTTCGGAGATGTGGATCAGGCCTTCGATGCCCGGCTCCAGCTCTACGAATGCACCGTAGTCGGTGATGTTGGTGACGGTACCGGAGATCTTCTTGCCGACCGGGTACTTGGCACCGATGCCATCCCACGGATCCGACTCGAGCTGCTTCATGCCGAGCGAGATGCGGTGGGTTTCCTGGTTGATGCGGATGATCTGAACCTTGACCTGCTGGCCGATGTTCAGGATCTCCGACGGATGGTTGACGCGGCGCCATGCCATGTCGGTGACGTGCAGCAGGCCGTCGATGCCGCCGAGGTCAACGAACGCACCGTAATCGGTGATGTTCTTGACGACGCCGTCAACAACCTGGCCTTCTTCGAGGTTCTGGACGATTTCCGAACGCTGTTCAGCACGCGACTCTTCGAGAACCGTGCGGCGCGACACGACGATGTTGCCACGGCGCTTGTCCATCTTGAGGATTTCGAAGGGCTGCGGGTTGTGCATCAGCGGGGTAACGTCGCGGATCGGACGGATGTCGACCTGGGAGCGCGGAAGGAAGGCAACGGCACCATCCAGATCGACGGTGAAACCACCCTTGACCTGGTTGAAGATGACGCCTTCGACGCGTTCGCCGGCTTCGAACTTGACTTCGAGGCGGACCCAGCTCTCTTCGCGGCGAGCCTTTTCGCGCGACAGAACAGCTTCGCCCATCGCATTTTCGATGCGCTCGACGTAAACTTCGACTTCATCGCCGACCTTCAGCGTGCCGTCCTTGGCCTTCGCGCCGAATTCCTTCAGGGCGATGCGGCCTTCGACCTTGAGGCCGACGTCAACGATTGCGACGTCCTTCTCGATGGCCGTTACAATACCCTTGGTGACGTAGCCTTCGGCAAGATCCTGCGTAGCAAAGGATTCCTGCAGCAGCGCGGCAAAATCGTCGCGGGTGGGGTTAGCTTGAGACATGAATACTCCTGGTGTGCCACAGATGGGGCACAGGCGCCGGGGGTTAGCGTTGACAGGTCCGAAAACCATCCGCTCCAATCATGAAGGAGCAAATCCGGCGCGGGGATGGTGGTTCGGACTATTGCTTCAATGCGGCGTCAACAAGCGTCTTCGCCGTTAAGAATGCGGCCTCTATACTCATTTCGGACGTATCTAGCAAGTGTGCATCGGAGGCCGGGCGCAACGGGCTGTCGGCCCGTCCCATGTCGCGCTCGTCGCGCTTGACGATATCGGCCAGAACCTCCAGGAAATCGGTCGGAATGCCGTTGCCGACGATCTCGTCGAAGCGGCGGCGGGCGCGTACCTCGGCCGATGCCGTCACATAGAGCTTGACCGCCGCATCCGGGCAGACGACGGTTCCGATATCGCGGCCATCCAGCACCGTTCCGGGCTCACGCAGCGAAAAGGCGCGCTGCGTCTCGACCAAAGCCTGGCGCACCAGCGGCATGACGGCGATCTTGGACGCCGCCTCGCCGATCGAATGTGCCGACAGCACGCCACGATCGAGCCCGGCAAGCTCCACGTCGCGCGCCATCTGCTCGGCAATCAGCTCGTCGTCCAAGGGCAGGCCCGCGTCCAGCAACGCCTTGGCGGTGGCGCGGTAGGTCAACCCGGTATCCAGATGATGGAAGCCGTATTCCTCGGCGATACGGCGCGACAGGGTTCCCTTGCCGGCCGCAGCCGGGCCGTCGATGGCGATGATGAAAGTCATTTTACTACCTGAAAGTGGATATGATCGTCGTGGTGCTCAAAACCGTTCCGCGCACGGCAGCTCGATATTTCGGACGTCCCTGCTCACTCGTCAATAAACAAGCTTGCAATCGTCCGATGAGCCGTGCGTAACATCAAGTTGCGGAATGGTCATCCCGCCGGTCAAAGAAAAGCAGCGCAGGCGTCCCGACAAGTTAATCTTTGACAGATGAGGCCAAGACCATTATGGGGACCGGCTAATTCATTTCATCTTCAACGCCGGTATTCCGGCAAATGCCGGTGACACCGGCCATTCAAGAGGCTTTGACTGTGGCAAAAGCGGAACTTGGAACAAAGCGTATCGATCCGGAAACAGGCCGTAAGTTCTACGACCTGAACAAGGACCCGATCGTTTCTCCCTATAGCGGCAAATCCTATCCCCTGTCCTTCTTCGAGGAGACATCGGTCGCCAAGGTCATGGAAAAGGCCGCCGAGGAGGACGAGGTTCAGGAAGTCGACGCCGAGAACACCGAAGTCGAACTGGTCTCGCTCGAGGATGCCGACAGCGAAGCAGCCGGCGGCGACGACATTCCGGATCTGGGCGACGATGACGTCGAAATCGAAGGCGACGACGACGACACCTTCCTCGAAGCCGACGAAGACGACGAGGACGGCCTGTCCGACCTGATCGGCGTGTCGGACGACGACGACGAGGTCTAAACCTCACAGATTTCAAACAATTGGCGTCCGCGCGGGGTTTTCAACCATCATGCGGACGCAAGGCTTGGGGCTCACTGAATAAAAACTTCGCCCTTTGTCTTTTTCGGCTTGCCATCTGCAAAAAGCAGAAGTATGAAGCCGCCAACCGACCGGACAAACAGTTCGGAAGGCCTTCCCGGAACCGGCTCTGCCGGACCCAAGATGGGGCTATAGCTCAGCTGGGAGAGCGCTTGCATGGCATGCAAGAGGTCAGCGGTTCGATCCCGCTTAGCTCCACCAAATTTTTTCCAGTATATCGCGATGACTAGGGAAGCTGTGGCTCCTGCATAACGTTGTCGATGCTTGCCAAGCACTCTTGTCGGCTTTCCGCCACGTTTTCAGTCTGGCTGTTGGGGCTTCCGCCTTATGCCGGTTGCAGAATCAACTGGCCGCGCGATAAAGTTTGCCAGGGACCAGCAGGGGGCATGTACATGGCTGATACACAACTTCAACAAGGGCCTTCGACGTGGCGCATCGTTCTCGCTGCCATATTGGACTTCCTCACCGCATTTTTTGTATTGGGCTACCTGATTGCTTCGACCTTCGGCGGGAGAACTGAGGAAGGCTTCAATCTCCAGGGCGGCACAGCACTGTTGATGATGGCTCTCATCGTTGCCTATTTCGTGGTCTTCAATAAGTTCCTTGGCGGTACGATCTGGAAACGTATTCTGCGGGCGCAGCGCTGAACAACGACTGCCATTGCCCATGGCCGCTCGCACTCCCAACGATGGCCAGGCTCCATTTCGGACAATTTTAGCGTATCTCCACGCCCATTGACTATGCTCGCCCGAGCCTATCCAACATTGCCTTTGGCAAAGTAAGGGCAGTGAGGAGCAGATCATGGATCTCGGCATCAAAGGCAAACGGGCACTCGTTCTCGGCGGCAGCAAGGGGTTGGGGCGAGGCATCGCCGAAGCGCTGGCGGCCGAGGGCGCCAGCGTTGCCCTGACAGGGCGCGACCAGACGAAGGCGGCGCAGAGTGCTGCGCAAATCGGTGATTCGGCCCGGGGACTTGCGCTCGATCTTGCAAACCCCGGTGCCATCGATCCGTTTCTCGACCGGCTTGCCGCCGATTTTGGTGGTATCGATATCCTGGTGCTGAACGGCGGCGGGCCGCCGCCGAGCCTTGCGGCGGAGATAGACCCCGCATTATGGCGTGCCCAGTTCGACACGATGGTGCTGGCCGGCATGCGCATCACCAACAGGCTCTTGCCATCCATGCGGCAGAACGGCTGGGGGCGCATCATGGCGGTGGCCTCAACCAGCATTCGCGAGCCCATCCCCGGCCTGACCGCTTCCAACGCCCTGCGCAGCGCCGTTGCCGGCTGGCTGAAGACGCTTGCGGGCGAAGTGGCGGCGGAGGGCATTACCGTCAACATGCTTCTGCCCGGCCGGCTGGCGACGGACCGGACGCTGAGCTTTGACCGGATGGATGCGGAGAGTGAAGGATTGAGCATCGAGACCGTGGCTGCGCGCAGCCAGTCGGACATCCCGATCGGCCGCTATGGGACGCCGGCGGAGTTCGGCGCAGCGGCGGCCTTTCTTGCCAGCCGCCAGGCCGGCTACATTACCGGCGTCGCGTTGCCGGTCGACGGCGGGCTCAGCCGCTCGATGGTGTAGGCTGAAGGCCGCTCCTCAGCGATGCGCGGCCCAGGGCACGAACCAGCGTTCCAGGAGCCGCGCCAGAATTTCCAAAAGGAAAGCGATTGCGGCGATGACGACGATGCCTGCAATCACGATGTCGGTGACGAGGAACTGCGCGGCCGACTGGATCATGAAGCCGAGGCCGCGGCTTGCGGCCACCAGTTCGGCCGCCACCAGCGTCGACCAGCCGGCGCCGAGCGCGATGCGGGTTCCCGTCAGGATCGAGGGAATGGCGCTGGGCAGGATCACCTGCAGGAGGATTTGCAGGCGGGTCGCACCGAACGATCTGGCAGCGTTGATGAAATCGGCGGGTGCCGATTTGACCCCGGCTGCGGTCGACAGGATGATCGGCGGCAGCATGGCGAGCGAGATGACGGTGATCTTCGAAGCCTCGCCGATGCCGATCCAGATGATGATCAGCGGCAGATAGGCAAGCGGCGGCAGCGGCCGCAGGAACTCGACGATGGGATCGAGAATGCCCTTGCCGATGCGGCTGGTGCCAATCGCGAGGCCTGCCGGGATGCCGATGACGATCGAGGCTGCGAGAGCGGCAAAAATACGCAGCAGGCTGGCGAACGTATGTTGTGCCAGCGTCGAATCGACGAAGCCGTTGACTGCAACGCCATGGATCGCTTTCAACACTGTCCATGGCGACGGCAGGAAGAGCGGCGACACCACCCCATAGGCCGAAGCGAGGCTCCAGGCGGCGATGATGACGGCGACCGTTGCCAGTGAAATCGGCAGGGTTCCGAAGCTACGCTTGGGCTGTTGCGCTTCGACGGCGACATCCACGGGCGCTGTAGGCGCGGCGGGTACGATCGTGCCGATGTTGATGGTCATGCCGCATCCTCCTCGGCGTCCGCGTGAATAAGGCCGGTCAGGCCATCGTGAAGGCGCCGGTATTCCGGTGTGTTCTTGATTTCCGGCAGGGATTTGCCGGCAAGCAATTGCCGGCCGAAACTGGCCGGGATATCGGCGACGATGCGGCCGGGATCGGGCGCCAGCACGATGACGCGGGTGGCGAGCAGGATGGCTTCCTCGATACTGTGGGTGATCAGGAGTGCCCCAGTCTTGCTGTCCGACCAGACCTTGAGCAGGAATTGCTGCAGGCGGGCGCGGGTCAGCGCATCGAGTGCGCCGAGCGGCTCGTCGAGCAGCAGAAAGCGCGGTTCGGACGCCAGGGCGCGGGCGATGCCGACACGCTGGCGCATGCCGCCGGAGAGCTCCCAGATATTCTTGGCGCCGGCGTTCTCCAGACCGACCTTTGCCAGCAGTTCATCAGCACGAAGCCGCCGTTCGCGCTTGGCTGCACCGCGCAGCTTGAGCGGAAAGGCGACATTGTCGCGGGCGTTAAGCCAGGGGAAGAGCGCATCGTCCTGGAAGACGACGGCGCGATCGGCTTCGGGGCCGGCTATTTCCACGCCATCCACCGATATGCGGCCGGATGTCGGCTTGAGGAAACCTGCTGCGAGATTGAGAAGACTGGTCTTGCCGGAGCCGGACCGGCCGATGACGGCGATGAATTCATCGGACGCAAGATGCAGCGTCACGCCATCAAGCACCAGCCGTGTCTGACGGCTGTCGCGATCGGCCGGAAACGCCAGAGAGACGGATTGCAGCGACAGGACGCTCATGATCACACCGAGGGTTTGAGGCGCTGGAATCCTTCGGATTCCAGCGCCTTTTTTTATTTTAGAGACCGGCCTTGGCGGCTTCGACAACCCAGCGCGACGAAACGTAGGGCGCGTAGTCGGGAAGGACCGCTGGAATCTTGCCCTGTTCCAGCAAGAAGGCTGAGGTTTCGGCCACGGCCTTCACTGTTCCGCCGCCGAGCAGATCGGCACCGGCCTGCTCTTCGAGCGTCGGGAAGTGGTAGCCCTTCAGGAGAGCCGGAACCTCCTCGGTTTTCGCGCCGGTGAGCTTGGCGATCTTCTCGGCTTCCGGCGATGCGGCGTTCCAGCTGTCCGGGTTGGCGCGATAGGAGGCGTAGGCCTTGCCGGTCACCTGAACGAAGCCGGTGACGATTTCCGGATGTTCTTCGGCAAATTTCTTGCTGACGATCCAGGCATCGAAGGTCGGGCCGCCCCATTCGGCGACATCCGCCGAGGTGGCAAGCACGCTGCCGGTTTTCTTAAGCTCCGACAGGACCGGATCCCAGACATAGGCGCCATCGATGTCGCCGCGTTCCCAGGCGGCTGCGATTTCCGGCGGCCGCAGGTTGAGGATCTCGACCGATTTCGGATCGACCTTCCAGTGTTTCAGCGCCGTCAGCAGGCTGTAATGGGCGGTGGAAACGAAGGGAGTGGCGATCTTCTTGCCGGCAAGGCCTTCGGGCTTGTCGATGCCCTTGACGGCCAGTGCCTCGGCTTCCGAGATCAGGCCGACGACGAAGATCGTCTCGATCGGAATTTCGCGGCTGGCGGCGGCGGCGAGCGGCGACGAGCCGACATAGCCGATATCGAGCGAACCCGAGGCGATCGCGGTGATCACATCGGCACCGCTGTCGAATTTCTGCCAGTTGATCTTGGCCCCCGTCACCTTTTCATAGGTGCCGTCGGCCTGCGGCACCCGTGACGGCTCGACGATCGGCTGGTAGCCGATATTGACGTTGACGTCGGCGGCATAGGAAAAATTGCTGTGCGTTGCAAAGGCGAGAACGGCCAAGGTGGCGGTTCCCAAAAGGCGGCGGCGGTTGATTGTCATGTCCCTCTCCCGGCAAATGGTTCAATGGCATTCCGCGCCGAAGGCTCCGGTGGAATGTTGCTTAATCATTGTAAAATTCATAGAATTTATAGAGATAAAAAATTCCTAGATTTACCATTCTTTCGTAATGAAATTCTAAAATGAAGACGGACCTGGGTCTTTTCGCCGGAGCGGTGCAAAAAGACAAAAAGGCAGGGTCGAAAGGGTGAGG
The DNA here is from genome assembly GCF_056405855.1 of Pararhizobium sp. P1_E7. Taxonomy (NCBI): domain Bacteria; kingdom Pseudomonadati; phylum Pseudomonadota; class Alphaproteobacteria; order Hyphomicrobiales; family Rhizobiaceae; genus Pararhizobium; species Pararhizobium sp. P1_E7. The sequence goes on from NZ_JBFUBH010000011.1 coordinate 94,308, forward strand.
ACGGCAGGATGAAGACAATGCAGATTTACGCCTTCGACATGAATTGCGCCGGGCACATCAATCACGGCCTGTGGACACATCCGCGCGACCAGTCGGCCCGCTATACCGACCTCGACTACTGGACGGACCTGGCCGTCACCGCCGAGCGCGGCAAGCTGGACGGGCTGTTCCTGGCGGATGTCGTCGGGGTCTACGATGTCTACAGGGGCAGCCCGGCCCCGGCGATTGAAAGTGGCGCGCAGATACCGGTCAACGATCCGCTCATTCCGATTTCAGCGATGGCGCATGTCACGAGGCATCTGGGCTTCGGCGTCACCGTCAACACGACCTACGAGCCGCCGTTCCTGCTGGCGCGGCGCATGTCGACGCTCGATCACCTGACCAAGGGGCGCATCGGCTGGAACATTGTTACCGGCTATCTCGACAGCGCTGCCCGCAGCATGGGAATGGAACGCCAGCCGGATCATGACGCCCGCTACGATGCGGCGGAAGAGTATCTCGAAGTTCTCTACAAGCTTTGGGAAGGCAGCTGGGACGACGATGCGGTGCTGCGCGACAAGACGGGCCGGATGTTTGCCGACCCATCCAAGGTGCGGACCGTGCGGCATGACGGGCGTTACCACAAGATGGAGGGCATCCATCTCAGCGAACCCTCGCCACAGCGAACGCCGCTCTTGTTTCAGGCCGGGGCTTCGGTGCGTGGCCAGGATTTTGCCGGCAAACACGCGGAATGCGTTTTCATTGCCAGTGCGACACCGCAAGCCGCCAAACCGATCGTCGACAGCTTGCGCCGGAAAGCGGAGGCGTTCGACCGTGGGAGCGATGCCTTGCGCATCCTTAATCTTTTGACCGTCGTTACTGGGCGGACCGAGAAGGAAGCGCTGGACAAGCTGGAGGATTATCGCCGTTACGCCAGCATCGAAGCTTCACTGGCGCATTATTCCAGCTCCATCGGCATCGATCTTTCCAAATACGAGCTGGACGAACCGATCGTTGAGCTGACGACCAATGCCAACCAGTCGGCACTGGCAGCGATCACCAGGCAGGCAGCCAAGCCAGTGACGGTTCGGCAGATCACCGACCAGATGGTGCTCGGTAGCCGGATGAAGCCGGTGGCCGGATCACCGGAGCAGATTGCCGATCATCTGCAGATGTGGGTCGAAGAGGCCGGCATCGACGGCTTCAACCTTGCCCGCACGGTGGCGCCGGAAAGCTTGACGGACTTCGTCGATCTGGTCGTGCCGGTGCTGCAGGAACGTGGGCTGTTCAAGGCGGACTACGCGCCGGGACCCTTGCGGCAAAAACTGTTCGGCGGCGAAAATGGAAGACTGACCGCCTCCCATCCCGCCGCCGCGTTCAGGCATAAAAGAGCTTAGCCGGCTATTTGTGGTCCAGCCTGGCGACAAGGCGGTCGCCAAGCCACTGGATGCCGCAGACCAGAATGATCAGCACGATGACCACGGCAATCATCACCGTCGTCTCGAAACGTTGGTAGCCGTAACGGATGGCGAGATCGCCGAGACCGCCGGCCCCGATGGCGCCCGCCATGGCCGAAGCGCCGACCAGGGTGACCAGCGTGACCGTGAAACCGGCAATGATGCCGGGCAATGCTTCAGGCACCAGCACTTCGCGGATGATCGTCCAGCGATTGCCGCCCATGGCGCGCACGGCATCGATCAGACCGCGATCGACCTCACGCAGCGACACCTCGGCGATGCGGGCATAATACGGCGTCGCGGCAATCGCCAGCGGCACGATGGCCGCCCAGGTGCCGAGCGCCGTGCCGACAATCAGCCGCGTCAACGGGATCAGCGCGACGAGCAGGATAATGAAGGGCACGGAGCGGAAGCCGTTGACGATGGCGCCGAGCACGCCGTTCAGCCAGGGCTTTTCGGCAATGCCGCCGCGGCTGGTGGCAACCAGCGCCAGACCGAGCGGCAGGCCGGCGGCCAGCGAGATGATGCCGGATGCACCGGTCATCAGGATGGTTTCCCACAGCGAGCGGAAAAGCAGTTCAAGCATGATCGGTGTCATAACCAAGCACCTCCACCCGCGCGCCGCGGGCTTTTAGGAAATTCCGGACCTTTTCCGGCACCGCAGCGTCATGCGCGGGAACGGCAATGAAGAACCGCGCTACCGGCTGGTTCTGGATGTGATCGATCCCGCCATGGACAAGCCGGAAGGATTGCGGCAGCGCCTGCGAGAGATCGGCAAACAGCGCGCCCTGTGCGGCCGGCCCGGCCATGTCGATGCTGAGGATCTGTTCGGCCCCGGACACAGGCGACAGCCGAGCGGCGATATAATCAGGCAGTTGCGGGCGGATGCCGCTGAGCAGACTCTGGGTGATCGGCGCTTGCGGATCGGCGAACACTGACCAGACCTGCCCCTCCTCGACGATGCGCCCGGCATCGATAACAGCGACGCGATCGGCGACGCTGCGCACCACTTCCATCTCGTGGGTGATGAGCAGAATGGTCAGCCCGAGCTTGCGATTGATGTCCTTCAGGAGAACAAGGATCGAGCGGGTGGTTTCCGGATCGAGCGCCGATGTGGCTTCGTCAGACAACAGCAGCGCCGGACGGGCGGCAAGAGCGCGGGCGATGCCGACGCGCTGCTTCTGCCCGCCGGAGAGCGACGACGGATAGGCCTTGGCCTTGTCGGCGAGCCCGACGAGATCGAGCAATTCGGCCGCACGCTTCAGGCGCTCGGCTTTGCCCAAGCCTTCGATCTTCAGCGGCAGCGCCACATTTTCCTCGACGGTCTTTGCCGACAGAAGATTGAAATGCTGGAAGATCATGCCGATGCGGCGGCGCAGCGGCTGCAGGTCCTTTTCCGTCAGCCCGGTGATATCGCGGCCTTCGATATGGATTTCACCGCTATCGGCCTGTTCCAGTCCGTTCAGGCACCGGATCAGCGTCGACTTGCCGGCACCGCTGCGGCCGATAATGCCGAGGATTTCGCCCTTGCGCACCGTCAGCGACACCCCGTCCAGAGCGGGCGTCGTGCCAAAGCGGCGCTTGACGCCGGTCAGCCGAACGACCTCGCCGGCCGTAGCCGGCGGCGCGGCCGTTGGCGCGGAAACTACAGAATTCATGCCTTGTCCTTCGTTTGGTTCTCGGCGCCTCTAGAATACCAAGTCTCGATGATAGAGGCCTATAGGATGGCCCATGGCTGATCTCTGGCTAGGCGCGGTGCGCAGCGCGATGCTGCCGCATCGGGCAAGCGCCGCAACAACGCCAGAGATCAGCCATGGGCCACCTTCGGCAGGCTTCTCGGCTTTTCTGGCGGCGTCGAGATCCTTGACCGATGCATGGGCATCGCTCCGCGGACCTCTCCTAGCCAGAAAATCCGATCGAGCCTGTCCTATAGGTCTCTATCATCGAGACTTGGTATAACGCCCAAGGCGGCCCTGGCAAACAAATGCCAGAGCCGCCCGGTTTCGCGTACCCCTTCGCTCAAAGGTACGAAAATGGATCAATAGGCGCTGATGCCGGTGCCCTTGTAGACCTTGTCGAACTCGGCCTTGACGGCGTCGTTCTGGTAGGAGGAGACCAGTGTCTTCACCCATGCTTCGTTCTCGGTGCCTGTCTTGACAGCGATGAAGTTGCGGTATGGGTTGTCGTCGATCGGCTCCTGGGCGATACGGTCCGCTGCCGACAGGCCGCTCTTGAGGGCCCAATCGGTGTTGACGACGGCGGCATCGAGGTCTTCGATCGCGCGGCCGACAACGCCGGCATCCAGTTCCTTGATTTCGACCTTCTTCGGATTTTCAACGATATCGGCGATCGTCGCCAGGATACCGGTGCCGTCCTTGAGCTTGATGATGCCTTCGTTCTGCAGGACGCGCAGCGCCCGGCCTTCGTTCGACGGATCGTTCGGTACGCCGATCACAGCACCTTCCGGCAGCTCGGCGACGGTCTTGAACTTCTTGGTATAGAGGCCGATCGGCCAGACGCCGGTATAACCGACCTTGACGATGTGGTAGCCGTGCTGCTGGATCTGGTTGTCGAGATAGGGCTGATGCTGGAAGGCATTGGCATCGACTTCGCCGCGCTCCAGCGCTTCGTTCGGCTGGGTATAATCATTGAAAACAACGGTTTCGATCGTCAGGCCCTGCTTGGCGGCTTCCGTCGTGACGACGCGCCAGACATCCTCGTCCTCGCCGCTGATGATGCCGACCTTGATCGACTTGTCTTCGGCAAGGCTTGCGGACGGCGCGGCAAAGCCGGCGATCGCAGCGGCGGAAACGGCGAGGGCGGCGAGCGCTGCACGGCGCGAGAAGGTATGGAGAATAGTCTTTTTGGTCATTGTCTGTCCCGTCCTGTCAAATGAGGCGAAGCCCCGGTGTGGGAGAGTTATCGCAAAATCATCCGGGCCGGGCGAAGCACGAACGCCTCTTATCGGCGGATGCTCGGGAAAACTCTTGCACGGGCCCGGCGATTTGCGGACACAAATTTCTATAAAAAACGTAGACTAATTTATCCGGCCGGTTTCGGCCCTATCGCCGAAAGCCGACATTGCGTCCACACGCGAAAAATTCCATGTCTGGATGAGGTGGACAGACAGGAGGCGGACGGCATGGCGGAATTGAAGACGAAATTGCGGCCAACGGGAGCAAGTGCGGTTCTCGGCCGGCATGGTTTTCCCCAGGTCACATCTGCGACCGGCGGCGAAATCCAGATTGTCACCGGACCGTCGCAACCCGGTTTCAACCCGATCGACCTGCTTTACGCGTCGCTATCGGCGTGCCTTGCGATGAGCGCCAGGATTGCCGCAGGCCAGATGGGCCTGCTTGACCGGCTGAGCGAAATCCGTGCCGAGGTCACCGGCGAGAAGTCCAGCGAAGGCCTGTCGCGGGTGGTGAGGTTCAATGCCGTCTTGACGATCCGGGGAGACATCCACGCCGAAGCGCGGCATGCGATTGCAAAGGCGGCGGAAGAGGAAATCTGCACCGTCAGCAATACGCTTCGCGGCGGGGCGGATTTTTCGCTGGCCGTTCTGGAGTAGGATGCCGCGATCGCGAATTCTGCTTCCCCTGATGAGAAGGGGCAAAGCCGCGCCATCTACCATTGGCAAGGCGCGCATGTTTGACTATGGATTGCCGCTATAGGCGCATCTGAAGCCGCGATGCGCCTGCGCGATGTCATTCTGGAGTGTGCCATGAAAATCACGATGATCGGTGCCGGTTATGTCGGACTTGTCTCCGGCGTTTGTTTTGCCGATTTCGGCCATGACGTTGTCTGCATCGACAAGGACGCGGGCAAGATCGAGGCATTGCTTGCCGGCCGCATCCCGATCTTCGAGCCCGGGCTCGAACAGCTGGTTGCCGACAATGTCAAGGATGGACGGCTGAGCTTCACCACCGATCTCGCCACCAGCGTCTCGCAGAGCGACGTGATCTTCATCGCCGTCGGCACGCCGTCGCGCCGCGGCGATGGCCATGCCGACCTGTCCTATGTCTACGATGCCGCCCGCGAAATCGCCGCCCATGTCACCGGCTTTACCGTGATCGTCACCAAGTCGACCGTGCCGGTCGGCACCGGCGACGAGGTCGAGCGGATCATGCGCGAAACCAATCCGAATGCGGACATCGCCGTCGTCTCCAATCCGGAATTTTTGCGCGAGGGTGCTGCGATCGACGATTTCAAGCGGCCCGACCGCATCGTCATCGGCCTTGACGACGAACGCGCCCGCACTGTCATGACCGAGGTCTACCGGCCGCTCTATCTCAACCAGTCGCCGCTGCTGTTCACCACGCGGCGCACCTCCGAGCTGATCAAATATGCCGGCAACGCCTTCCTTGCCATGAAGATCACCTTCATCAACGAGATGGCGGACCTGTGCGAAAAGGTCGGCGCCAATGTGCAGGAAGTCGCCCGCGGCATCGGCCTTGACGGCCGTATCGGTGGAAAGTTCCTACATGCCGGTCCAGGCTATGGCGGCTCGTGCTTTCCGAAGGATACGCTGGCCCTGGTCAAGACCGCGCAGGATCATGACAGCCCGGTGCGGCTGATCGAGACCGTCGTCTCGGTCAACGACAACCGCAAGCGGGCGATGGGCCGCAAGGTCATTGCCGCCGCCGGCGGCGACGTGCGCGGCAAGAAGGTCGCCGTGCTTGGCCTCACCTTCAAGCCGAACACCGACGACATGCGCGACAGCCCGGCCATTGCCATCATCCAGGCGCTGACCGATGCCGGCGCCATCGTTACCGGCTACGATCCGGAGGGCATGGAGAATGCAAAACACGTGATCGACGGCATCGCCTATGCCGGCAATCCCTACGAGGCGGCGGAAGGCGCAGACGCCCTGGTGATCGTTACCGAATGGAACGAGTTCCGGGCGCTCAATCTCGAGCGCCTGAAGGTGCTGATGAAAACGCCGCTGCTCGTCGATCTCAGGAACATCTATCAGTCCGGCGAAGTGACGAAACACGGCTTCCGCTACACAAGCGTCGGCCGCCCTCACTAGGCAACGGCAGGCGCAGAACGACAAAAGACAGGAGGGAGCCGGCATGCGCTATCTGATCACGGGAACGGCAGGGTTCATCGGGTTCCATCTGGCCAAGCGGCTGCTTGACGATGGCCACTTCGTCACCGGCTTCGATGGCATGACGCCCTACTACGATGTCCGCCTGAAGGAACGGCGCCATGCGATCCTGGCGCGGTCCAACGGCTTCCGCCCCGTGATCGGCATGTTGGAAGACAGGTCAGCGCTGGAACAGGCCGCCGAGATCGGCGAACCCGACGTCATCGTCCATCTGGCAGCCCAGGCGGGGGTGCGTTACAGCCTTGAGAATCCCAAGGCCTATGTCGATTCCAACCTGATCGGCTCCTGGAACATTCTGGAACTGGCCAAGGCGATCCAGCCCAAGCATCTGCTGCTTGCCTCCACTTCCTCGATCTATGGCGCCAACGAGAAAATTCCGTTTGCCGAGACCGACCGGGCCGACGAGCCGATGACGCTCTATGCCGCCACCAAGAAGTCCGGCGAACTGATGGCGCACAGCTATGCCCATCTCTACGGCGTGCCGACAACGGCCTTCCGCTTCTTCACGGTCTACGGTCCCTGGGGCCGCCCGGACATGGCGCTGTTCAAATTCGTCGATTGCATCCTCAACGGCCGGCCGATCGAGATCTACGGCGAAGGCCGCATGAGCCGCGACTTCACCTATATCGACGATCTCGTCGAAGGCATCGTCCGGCTGATGGGCGTTGTGCCGGCGAAGGACAATCGCGTCGAGGAGATCGATACGCTGTCGCATCACGCGCCGTTCCGGGTCGTCAACATCGGTGGCGGGCAGCCGGTCGAACTGATGCGCTTCGTCGAAACGGTCGAAGCCGCCGTCGGCCGCCCGGCGATCCGCACCATGCTGCCGATGCAGCAGGGCGATGTTCCAAGAACCTTCGCCGCGCCGGATCTCTTGAGCAACCTCACCGGCTTCACGCCGTCCATTTCGGTGGAAGAAGGCGTGCGACGTTTCGTCGAATGGTATCGCGCCGAGATGGTGGCGACGGGGGCGCCCGATGATCCGCGACATCCTTGATTTCCTGCGCGGCGGCGCTCAAGCGCCATTGCCCGGACAAAGGCGGAAGCTCTTTTTCGACAGAGCCCCGGACCACATCTACGCCGTCGGCGATGTGCACGGCTATGATGATACGCTGGGCCGGCTGGAAGACCTGATCGTCGCGGACAGCCGTAGGCGCAACGGCACCAAATGGCTGGTCATGCTCGGCGATTACGTCGACCGTGGACCGAAATCGTCCGCCGTGCTGACCCGGCTGACAACCCGGCCTCTAGTTGGCATCCGCCGCGTCTGCCTCGCCGGCAACCATGAGGCAGTCATGCTCGATTTTCTGGGCAATCCCTCCGACGATCACCACTGGCTGAAACTGGGCGGGATGGAGACACTGTCTTCCTACGGGATGCACAGGCTTCCGGCCGGGCGCGAGGCGCAGAAAAAGCTGTTGCGATCTCTCATCCCCGTCGCCCATGTCGCCTTCCTCGAATCGCTGCCGTCGATGCTGCAGGTGCCGGGCTACTGCTTTGTTCATGCGGGTTTGAGAAAGGGCGTTGCGCCCGCCGACCAGAGGGACGCGGACCTGTTGTGGCTGCGCCCGGCGGCTTCCGACACGAACGCCGCTGCCAACGGCTTTGTTACGGTCCATGGGCATACGCCGGTGGCACGGGTGGAGATCGGCGCTGGCCGCATCAACGTCGATACGGGCATCTACATGACCGGCGTCTTGTCCGCAGTGCGGCTTTCCCGCCGCGACCCGCCGGAGATCATCCAGAGCCGCTGAGCGCGCCCGTCGGGGGGCGCATCAGAGCAAGCCGCGCCCTGCCAGATTGCGCATCAGCGCCGAGACGCCGAACGTCCAGGGCGGGCATTCCGTCGAGAGACGCACGGTGTTGGTCAACGATCCCAGTTCCGCATTCGAGATCGTCACGACGTCGCCGTTCTTGTGGGTAAAACTCTGCCCAGGCGCATCGCGGTCTTCGACGGGGGCGAACAATGTGCCCATGAACAGCATGAAGCCGTCCGGATATTGATGATGGCGGCCAATGGTCTGGGAAACCAGATCGAGCGGGTCACGGCTGATTTCCCGCATCGTGCTTGCCCCCTTCAGGACAAATCCGTCTGGGCCGCTGATCGTCAGCGAAAGGTCGGCGCTGCGCACATCGTCGATCGAATAGGTGCCGTCGAACAGGCGGATGAACGGGCCGATGGAAGACGAGGCATTGTTGTCCTTGGCCTTGCCGAGCAGCAGTGCCGAGCGGCCCTCGACGTCGCGCAGGTTGACGTCGTTGCCGAGCGTCGCTCCCTTGACCCGGCCCTGGCTATCGACGGCGAGCACGATCTCCGGCTCGGGATTGTTCCATTTTGATATCGGATGCAGCCCGACCGACGCGCCCCAACCGACCGACGCCAAAACCTGCGCCTTGGAAAACACTTCCGCGTCCGGGCCGATGCCGACTTCCAGATATTGCGACCAGACGCCCACCTCGATCAGGGCCGCCTTCACCTTGGCCGCTTCCGGCGAACCGGCCTTCAGATCGCGCAGGCTGTCACCGATGATGGCGGTAACGCGATGGCGCATCGTTTCAGCCAGAGCAGGGTTGCCTGCGGCCTTTTCCTCGATGACCCGCTCGATCATTGAGCGGGCGAACGTGACGCCGCAGGCCTTGACCGCCTGCAGGTCGCACGGAGCGAGCAGATGGAGACCTGAGGGATCGCCCGCGGCTTCCACCGAGGCAGCCGTGATGGCCTCGAGGGTAGACAGGCGCTCGCCCTCACGGCTGGAAAGAAACCCAATGGGGTCGTCGAGTTCCAGCAGGTCACGCATCGTCGGCACCTCTTTCGACGTGATGTCGAACAGATCGCCGCCACGCACGATCACCAGCGCCGGACCCGCCACATCAGGCCGCCAGACCCGTCCAACGAACGTTCCCGTTTCAAACACCTCGTTGACCACCTTTTTGACCGATGTCATGCCATGCCTCCCGCACCGAAATACCACGGCCGCAAGATACAAGCCGCCGCATCGCGGACAAGGGACGAAATGGAAAAGCAACGCTGCTTGCAGGGAAAGAATGCCGCGAAAACTTTGCGAATACCCCAAAGAGTGTTCACCGCACGGTCCGATCGCTATATTTAAATTTAGTGATTTGCTGATAACACCTGTTTCAGCGAACAAGCGTGTCAAACCAACTTTGGCCAGTTTGGCACCTGCAGAGGGACGAGGGGCATGAGCTTTACGGAAACAACAACAACCTCGTGGTTTTCACGACTGAAAAGCGGCCTTGCCGGGCTGGTGATCGGCCCTATCCTCGTGATCGGAATGATCTGGCTATTGTCCTGGAACGAAGGCCGTTCCGTCCAGACCTATCGCGCGCTGGTGGAAGGGGCCGGCATCGTCGTTTCGATCGAGAGCGGCGCCGCGGACCCGGCCAATGAAGGCAAGCTCGTCCATGTTTCCGGCCCGGTCAAGCCGGACGGGACGCCCGAGGATCCGGTGCTCGGGGTCTCGGCAGAGGGCGCCGCCGGCCTCAACCGCCAGGTCGAGATGTACCAGTGGATCGAGGACAGCAAGAGCGAAACCCAGAAGACGCTCGGTGGCGGCGAGGAAACCGTCACCACCTACAGCTACAAAAAGGAATGGCGCCCGCGCCCTGTCGATTCCTCCGATTTCAAGCAGAGCGACCAGCACCAGAACCCCGATATGCCGATTGCGGGTGATCGCTTCACGGTGGCGACGGCAACGCTCGGCGCCTTTACGGTCGATGGCAAGACCGTTGCAAATCTCGGCACCGAAAGCCCGGTCAAGCTCTCCCCCGAGGTCATCGGCCAGGTGACGGCCGCGATCGGTTCCGACAAGCCGGTCAATGCCAATGGGACGACGATCTACGTTTCGCAGAACCGGCAGAACCCGGCTATCGGCGACCTGCGCATCAGCTTCAGCCGCGAGGACATTTCCGAAGCCAGCTTCGTCGGCGCGCAGAAGGGCGTGAACGTCACGGGCTACAAGGCTTCCAACGGCCGCGAACTGTTCCTGAGCGCCGCCGGCAATGTCGATGCAACGCAGATGTTCGATGCCGCCCAGAGCGAGAACACGCTGATCACCTGGCTCGTGCGCGGGGGTGGGATGCTCGGCATGTTTATCGGCTTTGCCATGTTCCTGTCCATTCTTGGCATCATTGCCGACGTCATTCCGTTCGTCGGCTCGATCGTCGGTTTCGGCACCTCGGTCATCGCCGTCATCCTGACGCTTCTTCTTGGACCTCTGGTCATCGCCATCGCCTGGATCGCCTACCGGCCGGTTCTTGCCATCGCCATCATCGCCGCCGGCATCCTGCTTGCCGCCGGACTGATCTATTTCAGGCGCAACAAGACGGCCGCCGTTCAAGCGCCACCGACGCTCGGCAGGGCCTGACAATCCGCCCTAAAAGGCCCGTGGCGGGTGAACTGCCGTGGGCCTTTCTCTGTCTCCATTTGGCGGCATTGGCCAATACCGGCTTTGGCTGCTACCCTTGCCTTCCCAATCGCACGCCTTGGAAGAGACGGTAGCAGGCCTCATGTTTCTCGCATCAAAACTGTTCTGGCTGCTTGCCCAGCCTCTATCGCTGGTCTTCCTTCTCCTGGTGCTGAGCTTCTTCCTTGCCGCCGCCGGCTTCCGCCGGCTGTACCGGTTCCTGTCCGGACTTGCGGCCGCCCTGCTTTTCCTGACCCTGTTTACCAGCACCGGTGCCGTCGTGCTCCAGGGCCTGGAAAACCGTATCCCGAGGCCCGCCACCCTGCCTGCCGGGCTTTCCTGCATCATCATTCTTGGCGGATCCTTCGAGAACGAGGTGATTGCCAAGCGGGGCGGCATGGAGTTCAACCAGGCAGCGGACAGGTTTGTCGAAGGCCTGAAGCTCGCCCAGGCGCATCCGGCGGCGCGCATCCTGGTCTCGGGCGGCGACGGCTCGTTCAGCGGACGATATGATGGCGACGCGCGGACATCAGAAACCTTCTTCTCGGCCTTTGGCGTCGCTCCCGAACGGCTGATCCGCGAAGACCGGTCGCGCACCACCTTCGAAAACGCGGCCAATACAAAACAATTGCTTGAGGCGAACGGACTGTCGAACTGCGCCCTCATTACGTCGGCCTTCCACATGCCGCGATCCGTCGGGCTGTTCCGCAAGCTCGGCATCGCCGTGACGCCATGGCCGGTGGACTACCGCACCAGCGGCGAGTTGACCCTCGGCCTGGATTTCAGCCAGCCCGCCTTGAACGCACAGCTGACGACAACCGCGATGCGTGAATGGACCGGCCTGATCGCCTATTTTATCGGCGGCCGCACACATGTTCTCTTTCCGCAATAGCGAACGGTGCCGCTTTAACACCTGCCGTTGACGTAGCAGCGCCATTGTGGTCCTTCTCGATTTTTTAGGGCTCGATTTTCTGGCCGGGGGGAATAATGCCGATCCTGGAAATTCTCGATTATGCCGGGGTGGCAGTTTTCGCGGCGACCGGCGCCCTGGCCGCCTCGCGCAAACAACTGGATGTCATCGGCTATATTTTCCTGGCTTCCGTCACCGGCATCGGCGGCGGCACCTTGCGCGACGTCATTCTCGGCGCGACGCCGGTCTTCTGGGTCACCAATCCGATCTATCTTCTGGTCTGCGGCTGCATGGGCCTTTTAGTGTTCTTTTCGGCTCACCTGATGGAATCCCGTTACAAATTCCTGGTCTGGCTCGATGCCATCGGGCTCTCGGCCTATAGTGTCATGGGAGCTGCCAAGGGGCTGGCTGCAACGGAATCACCCATCGTTGCCCTTGTCACCGGCATGCTGACGGCAACATTCGGCGGCATCCTGCGCGACCTGCTTGCAGGCGAACCATCGGTCCTCTTGCGCCCGGAAATCTATGTTACCGCCGCACTTGCCGGCTCGGCCGTGTTCACGGCGGCGACCTGGCTTGGCGCATCTGTGTTGATCGCATCGAGCCTCGGCGTCGCAACCGCCCTTGCGGTGCGCGGCGGAGCGCTGAAATATGGGTGGACACTGCCGACCGGCGACGCAAGGCCCGGACGTCATCCTGATGATATAATGTAGAGGAAGGGTATTAACCGCGTTTGCGGCGCAGGCGGATCACCACATCGACATGGGCGATTTCCATGCCTTCGGGCGGCTCCGGCAGATTGCCGATCGTCAGGCTGTTCACCGGAATATCGAGCACCTCGTTATGGCCTTCGACGAAAAAATGGTGATGGTCGGAGACATTGGTGTCGAAATAGGTCTTGGCGCTTTCGACAGCCAGAACGCGGATGATGCCGGCTTCGGTGAATTGATGCAGCGTGTTGTAGACAGTGGCCAGCGACACCGGAACGCCGGCGGTAACCGCTTCCTCGTGCAGTTCCTCCACCGTCAGATGACGGTCGCCCTTGGCGAAGATCAAGTCGGCAAGCGCCATGCGCTGGCGCGTCGGCCTGAGGCCGGAGCGGCGCAGGCGTTCTTCCGAACAAATCTCGATGGCAGTCGTCATACGGACGGATCCAGATTTTCAAGCTATTGCAGAACACACTTCCAGAGCCGATATAACTTTTGCTGAGAATGCTTTCAATAGTAAGCGGGCTCCCTCAAGGCATCAGGACGTTAAAAACCGCCTGATTCTTGGGGCAAAAGCCAATTATCTCTGGCTGTTGCAGCGCCCATCATGTATGCGACGGCGGAAATAGGCCTTGTGCTTGGCCGGAGAGGAACATGCGAAACGACGATGTCCGGTCATGCCGGAGCTTCAAATCGCGACGATCTTGCTCTAAACCAAGTCAACGAAAAACGGACGCAGCGGGGAAACCACAGTTCATGACGACCAGACAATCCAGCTTCAATTATGAAGAGATCCTGACCTGCGGTCGCGGCGAACTGTTTGGCCCGGGCAATGCCCAGCTTCCCTTGCCGCCGATGCTGATGGTTCACCGCATCACCGACATTTCCGAAACCGGCGGCGCATTCGACAAGGGGTACATCCGTGCCGAATATGACGTCCGTCCGGATGACTGGTACTTCCCCTGCCATTTCCAGGGCAATCCGATCATGCCGGGCTGCCTTGGCCTTGACGGCATGTGGCAGCTCACGGGCTTTTTCCTCGGCTGGCTTGGCGAACCCGGCCGCGGCATGGCGCTTTCCACCGGCGAAGTGAAATTCAAGGGCATGATCCGACCGGAAACCAAGCTTCTCGAATATGGCATCGACTTCAAGCGCGTCATGCGTGGCCGCCTTGTGTTGGGCACGGCCGACGGCTGGCTGAAGGCCGATGGCGAAACCATCTATCAGGCGACCGACCTTCGTGTCGGTCTGTCCAAGGAAAAAACGGCCTGAACCGCGGCGAAAGCCGCCTCAGAGGCAAATAAGAAGAGGTCATCGACATGAGACGGGTTGTTGTTACGGGTCTGGGCATCGTTTCCTCGATCGGAAACGATGCGCAGGAAGTCACCACGTCGCTGCGTGAAGCAAAGTCCGGCATTTCGTTTTCGAACGATTTTGCCGAACACGGCTTCAAATGCCAGGTCTGGGGCGCGCCCAACCTCGATACGACCGAGCTCGTCGATCGCCGCGCCGCACGGTTCCTGTCGCAGGGCGGTGCGTGGAACCACGTTGCGATGAAGCAGGCGATCGCCGATTCCGGCCTTGAAGACAAGGATATCGGCGGCAATGAGCGCACCGGCATCATCATGRGTTCGGGCGGTCCGTCCACCCGCACGCTGATCGACGCGGCTGAAATCACGCTGAAGAACAACAGCCCCAAGCGCATCGGACCGTTCGCCGTGCCGAAGGCGATGTCGTCCACGGCATCGGCAACGCTGGCCACCTGGTTCAAGATTCACGGCGTCAACTATTCGATCTCGTCGGCCTGCTCGACCTCGGCGCACTGCATCGGCAATGCCATGGAAATGATCCAGTGGGGCAAGCAGGACGTGATGTTCGCCGGCGGTCACGAAGACCTCGACTGGACCATGTCGAACCTGTTCGACGCCATGGGCGCCATGTCCTCGAAATACAACGACACACCCTCAACCGCGTCGCGCGCCTATGACGTTTCGCGCGACGGTTTCGTCATCGCCGGTGGTGCCGGCGTTCTGGTTCTGGAAGAGCTGGAACACGCCAAGGCCCGCGGTGCCAAGATTTACGCCGAAATCACCGGTTACGGCGCCACCTCCGACGGCTACGACATGGTTGCCCCATCGGGCGAAGGCGCCATTCGCTGCATGCGCCAGGCGCTGGCGACGGTGAAGGGCGAAGTCGATTACATCAACACGCACGGCACCTCGACGCCGGTTGGCGACTCGAAGGAAATCGGCGCGATCCGCGAAGTTTTTGGCAACAAGATCCCGCATATCCAGTCGACCAAGTCGCTCACCGGCCATTCGCTCGGTGCTGCAGGCGTCCAGGAATCGATCTACGGGCTATTGATGATGCAGGCCGGTTTCATCGGCGAGAGCGCCCATATCACCGAACTCGACCCGGAATTCGACGGCGTGCCGATCGTGCGCAAGCGCATCGACAATGCCAAGCTCGATACCGTTCTGTCGAACTCCTTCGGTTTCGGCGGAACCAACGCCACGCTCGTTTTCCAGCGCCACAACGGATAAATCGATGACCGGTATCATGAACGGAAAGCGCGGCCTTATCATGGGGGTCGCCAACAGCCACTCCATCGCCTGGGGCATCGCACAGGCGGTTGCCGCCGAAGGCGCCGAGCTTGCTTTTACCTATCAGGGCGAAGCACTCGGCAAGCGCGTCAAGCCGCTGGCCGCCGAGCTGAATTCCGACCTGGTCATTCCCTGCGACGTGGAAGACATCGCCTCCGTCGATAGCGCCATTGCGACGATCAAGGAAAAATGGGGCAAGCTCGACTTCATCGTGCACGCCATCGGCTTTTCCGACAAGAACGAGCTGAAGGGTCTCTACGCCGATACGACGCGCGACAACTTCAGCCGCACCATGGTGATCTCCTGCTTCTCCTTTACCGAGATCGCCAAGCGCGCTGCCGAACTGATGACCGACGGCGGCACGATGCTGACGCTGACCTATGGCGGCTCCACGCGCGTCATGCCCAACTACAACGTCATGGGCGTTGCCAAGGCAGCTCTTGAGGCTTCCGTGCGCTATCTCGCCGCCGACTACGGCGCGCGCGGCATTCGCGTCAACGCGATTTCGGCCGGCCCGATCCGCACGCTCGCCGGTGCCGGTATTTCCGATGCGCGCGCCATGCTCTCCTGGCAGCAGAAGAACTCGCCGATGCGCCGCACGGTGACGATCGAGGATGTCGGTAGCTCGGCGCTCTATCTGCTCTCCGGCCTGTCGCGCGGCGTCACCGGCGAAATCCACTACGTGGACTCCGGCTACAACATCACCTCCATGCCGGCTCTTGATACATTGCGGACGGCGGACACGGAGTAATATCCGGGCCGCCACCCTTTCCGTGCCTCTTGAATTTTGCATCTGCACTTGCCAGTTCAGAGCGCGCAAACCGTCCAGAACCACGTTGAGGCAAGACACGCATGAGCAATGCCGCTGAAAAACCCGTCGAAAATCACGTCTTCGAAGCCGATGTCGCGCGCCTGCTGCATCTCATGGTGCACTCGGTCTACTCCGACAAGGACGTGTTCCTGCGGGAGCTGATCTCCAACGCCGCCGATGCCTGCGAAAAACTGCGCTACGAGGCGATCAGCGCGCCGGAACTGCTCCTGGACGATCCCACGCCGCGCATCACGCTGACACTCGACGCCGACAGCAATACGCTGATTGTGGAAGACAACGGCATCGGCATGAGCCGTGACGACATGGTCGAGGCGCTCGGGACCATCGCCCGTTCCGGCACACGCGCCTTTATGGAGCGCGTCGAGGCGGCAAAGGCGGGCGAAGGCGCCCAGCTGATCGGCCAGTTCGGCGTCGGCTTCTATTCCGCCTTCATGGTCGCCGACAAGGTCGATGTCCTCTCACGCCATGCGGGCAGCGCCCACGCCTGGCACTGGTCGTCCGACGGCAAGGGCAGCTATACCGTGTCCGAGGCCGATCTGACCGACGCCCCGGCACGCGGCACCCGCATCACGCTGCACCTCATGGACGATGCCAAGAGCTATACCTCGAAATGGAACGTCCAGAAGATCGTCAAGGACCAGTCCGGCCATGTCCCGGTGCCGATCGACCTGATCGAGAAGCCCGGCGCTGACGTCGAGCACATCGGCGACGGCACCGCGCTCTGGACGAAATCCCGCACCGAGATCACCAAGGAAGAATACGCCGATTTCTATCGCGGCGTCTCCGGCCAGTACGACGAACCGGCATTGACCGTGCATTTCCGCGCCGAAGGCCGGCATGAATATACCGGGCTTGCCTTTGTGCCGGAATCCAAGCCGATCGACATGTTCGATCCTTCGGCCAAGGGCCGCATGAAGCTCTACGTCAAGCGCGTCTTCATCACCGACGATGCCGAGCTTCTGCCGCGCTACCTGCGCTTCGTGCGCGGCCTTGTCGATACGTCCGACCTGCCGCTCAACGTCTCGCGCGAGATGATTCAGGAAAGCCCGATCCTTGCCGCCATCCGCAAGGGCCTGACCAACCGCGTGCTGACCGCCATCGAGAAGCTGGCCGACAGCGACGCCGATGGCTTTGCCAAGCTCTGGGATGCCTTTGGCGCCGTGCTGAAAGAGGGCATCTACGACGACTTCGAGCGCCGCGCGCAGCTGATCGCGCTGTCGCGTTTCCGCACCACGGCGTCAGACGAAGCGACACGGTCGCTTGCCGACTACGTCAAGGACATGAAGGACGCGCAGGCGGCGATCTATTACCTGGCGGGCGACAATCTCGACCGGCTGAGGGCGTCGCCGCAGCTGGAAGGTTTTCGCGCCCGCGGGATTGAGGTCCTGCTGCTCACCGATTCCGTCGACAGCTTCTGGGTCACGGCCGCGCCCGACTTCGAAGGAAAGCCGCTCAAGTCGATTACGCAAGGGGCGGCCGATCTCGCCCAGGTGCCGAAGGCTGATGGCGAAACACCAGCAGCGCCGGCAACGTCTGAGGCCGTCATCGATTTCATCGCCTTTGCCAAGACCGCGCTCGGCGATGCGGTGTCTGACGTGCGCGCATCCGACCGCCTGACGGAAAGCGCTGTCTGCCTTGTGGCGCCGGAACAGGGTTACGACCGCCAGCTGGAAAAACTGCTTCAGAGTTCGGGCCGGCTGGATATGATCGCCAAGCCTGTCCTCGAGATCAATCCAGGCCACGGCCTGATCGCAGCGCTTGCTTCAGGCGGCAGTGATGAATTCCGCAGGGATGCCGTCCAGCTTCTGCTCGACCAGGCCCGCGTCCTCGACGGTGACAAGCCGCAGGACCCGCGCGCCTTTGCCGAGCGCCTGTCGCGCCTTTTCGAGCGTGCCCTGAAGGGCTGAGTTTCGCCGGGTACCGGGTGTCCCCTCACGGCACGGCTATCGCTTGCGGATCGAAGGCGGCGGCAACAGAGAGACGCGTCCTGGCGGGTCCTCTGCTCTTAGAGCGCTTCCGTCTAAAGATGAAGCGCTCTAGCAGGCGAGGTCGGCAACCACCGCATCGAGGATCAGCATGCCGGCCGGCGTGCAGCGCAGACGGGAATTGCCCAGCCGCTCGATAAAACCGTGTTCGATTAGGAACTGTTCGCGGTCCGGGTCCGGCTCTCGACCGGACAGGTCCTGCCAGCGCACGAGGTCGATGCCTTCCTTGAGCCGCAGGCCCATCAGCAACAGCTCGTCGGCCTGTTCGCCAAACCCGAGCACTTCCTGGTCGACCATGCCGTGGCCATGTTCCTCGACCAGCTGCAGCCAGTCCTCCGGCTTGCGCTCGGTTGCGGTCGCGATCTTGTCGCGGCCGCGCGTCAGGCGGCCATGGGCGCCCGGGCCGATACCGGCATAGTCGCCATAGCGCCAGTAAGTGAGGTTGTGGCGGCTCTCGGCGCCCGGCGCGGCGTGGTTTGAAACCTCATAGGCCGGCATCCCGAAACCTTCGGTGATCTCCTGCGTCGCCTCGTAAAGCACCGCGGAATGCTCGCCGTCGGGCACGATCAGCTTGCCTGCCTTGTGAAGGCCGTAGAAGGGCGTGCCTTCCTCGATCGTCAGCTGGTAGAGCGACAGGTGATCGACGGCATAGGAGACGGCCTGTTTCAGTTCCTGTTCCCAGGCCTCGACGGTCTGGTTCGGGCGGGCGTAGATGAGGTCGAAGGACATGCGCGGAAAGATGTCGCGCGCCAGCCCGATCGCCTTCAGCGCATCCTCGACATTGTGCAGCCGGCCGAGGAATTTGAGGTCCCGGTCGTTCAGCGCCTGAACGCCGAGCGAAACCCGGTTGACGCCGGCGGCGCGATAGCCGCGGAACCGGGTCGCCTCGACGCTGGAGGGGTTGGCCTCCATGGTGATCTCGATGCCGTCGGGCACGTGCCAGAGATTGGCGATGCCGTCGAGAACGGCCTCGACGGTCGCCGGGTTCATCAGCGACGGTGTGCCGCCGCCCATGAAGATGCTGGTAACGGTGCGCGGGCCCGACATATGCCGCATCGCGGCCATTTCAGTCAGAAAGGCGCTGACGAAACGCGGCTGGTCGACCGGCTGATGCCTGACATGGCTGTTGAAATCGCAATAGGGACATTTGGCAGCACAGAAGGGCCAATGCACATAGACCCCGAAACCGGGTTCCTTGCTGTCGCCGATGGAAGAAAAAGTGGCCATTCTGTTTTGGGTCTTTCAGGCGCCAGGGCGCGGCGCGTTGGGTTGGGCGATACTTGCTTGCTGGCGTGGAAACCTGCCACGCCGTCACTTTACGCACTCAGGCACGTCTCTGCAAAAAGCTTGAACGCCCGCGCCCGATGCGAAAGCGCCTCGTCGTCACCCGGCTTCCAGCCGTGCTTTTCCTCAGCACTCATTTCGCCGAATGTGGTGTCGTAGCCGAGCGGTTGAAAGACCGGGTCGTAACCAAATCCTTGCGCGCCGCGCGGCGGCCAGACGATGTGGCCTTCGACTTCGCCACGGAACAGCTCGATATGGCCGTCGGGCCACGCCAGGCAAAGCACCGAGACGAAACGGCCGGTGCGCCGGTCGAAGGCCGTGGCTCCGGCCTCCTGAATGGCGGTCTCGACCTTTTCCATCGCCATGGCGAAATCACGCGTGCCGTCGGCGGTCTCCGCCCAATTGGCGGTGTAGACGCCCGGATCGCCGTTCAGCGCATCGACGACGAGCCCGGAATCGTCCGAAAGCGCCGGAAGGCCGGAGGCTTTCGCCGAGGCCAGCGCCTTGATCGTGGCATTCTCCTCGAATGTCATGCCGGTCTCGTCCGGTTCGACGAAATTGAGGTCGGCAGCGGATTTGGCCTCAAAGCCCATCGGGCCGATCAGGTCGCGGATTTCGCGGATCTTGCCGGCATTGTGGCTGGCAACGATCAGGGTCTTGTCTTCAAGCTTGCGCATGACGTCTTTCTCATCCGGCGGGGTCCCGCCCATTCGTGTCAGTCGATAGCCCAGAGGCTGGCCTCGGCGCATTCCAGGCTGTTTCCGGCCGGATCGCGGAAGTAGAAGGAGCGGGCACCCGATGGCCAAAGCACTTCGGATTCGATCGCAATCCCGGCTCCCGACAGCTTTTCTTTCCAGGCATCGAGATCGCCGGCTGCGACCCGGAAGCACATATGCCCCGGACCGTGCGTTCCATGCGGTGGAACGTGCAATCCATCCGCCGGCGGCGGTTTCACCGTTTCCGCCGGATTGAACAGCAGAAGGACGCCAGGGCCGCAACGGAAGAAGACATGCCGGTTGCCGCCGCGGCTGATTTTTCCAAGGCCGAGAACGGAGCCGTAAAACGCCTCCGCCCGGTCGAGATCGTCAACATAGAGCGCCGTCTCCAGAATGCCTTCGAACGGTGCCGCCATTCTCAGCCCCCGATAGCCTGCTTCTGCATGCCCACCAGGTCGGCAATGCCATTCTTGGCAAGGCTGAGCAGCGTGCCGAATTCCTCTTCGGAAAAGGGCTTGCCTTCTGCCGTACCCTGGATTTCCACGATGCCGCCCGAGCCGGTGATGACGAAATTGGCATCGGTTTCAGCGGCGGAGTCTTCCAGATAGTCGAGATCGATCACCGCCTGGTTGGCGAAGATACCGCAGGAGATCGCAGCGATATGGTCCTTGAGGACCTTTTCCACCTTGATCATGTTGCGGGCTTCCATCCAGGCGAGGCAATCGCGTAGTGCAATCCAGGCGCCGGTGATAGAGGCGGTACGGGTACCGCCATCAGCCTGGATAACGTCGCAGTCGATCGAGATCTGACGCTCGCCCAGCGCCTGCAGGTCGACCACAGCGCGCAACGAACGGCCGATCAGCCGCTGGATTTCCTGGGTGCGGCCGCTCTGCTTGCCGGAGGCTGCCTCGCGCTTCATGCGCTCGCCGGTGGCGCGCGGCAGCATGCCGTATTCGGCGGTGACCCAGCCCTTGCCGCTGTTGCGCAGCCATGGCGGCGTCTTTTCTTCCAGGCTTGCCGTCACCAGCACATGCGTGTCGCCGAACTTGACGAGGCAGGATCCTTCTGCGTGCTTGGAAACGTTGCGCTCGAAGGAAACCTTGCGCATCTGGTCGGTTTTTCTGCCGGAGGGCCGCATCATGAACTCCTGTGATGTTTGTCAGCCTTCTAGAGCCTTTCATCTTCAAACGGAAGCAATTCTGTTGGCTCAAACCGGCCGGGCCCAAAGAAGGCCGGCGCAGAGCGATGCCGAACCATCGTGCAAGCCGGCCGACGCTGCGGACGGCCGGTTTCAGCCAGCCATTCTGCCGGAAGGGAAATCATTTGCGCTAAAAGAGTGAAAAGCCGCTATGCGGCGGGCTTTCCGGCCAATTTCCCTTTTGCTATCCGAACCGGGATCACTATATTTCAATTGACTTCGACAATATGGGTTTCGCGTTCGAATGGTGCTGGATAGATCTGCAATGCAGGAAAGGCTGATGGCGCTCGACGAGCGGTCGGGCGAAATCTTCCGTCGCATTGTGGAAAGCTATCTGGAAAGCGGCGAACCGCTCGGCTCCCGCAGCCTGTCGCGCATCTTGCCGATGTCGCTGTCACCGGCCTCCGTGCGCAACGTCATGAGCGATCTCGAAGACCTTGGCCTGATCTACTCCCCGCATATCAGCGCCGGGCGCCTGCCGACGCAGAATGGCCTGCGTTTCTTCGTCGATGCCTTCATGCAGGTGGGCGACCTCTCCGCCGAGGATCGCGCTTCGATCGACCGGCATGTGCGCCGCGCCGACCGCGACCAGCCTGTTGAAACGCTGCTGACCGAGGCGAGCCAGATGCTGTCGGGCATGTCGCGTGGCGCAGGGCTGGTGATTACCGCCAAGAACGATCCGGTGCTGCGGCATGTAGAATTCGTCCGGCTGGCGCCGACCAAGGCGCTCGCGGTCCTCGTCGGCGAGCATGACCAGGTGGAAAACCGCATCATCGAGCTTCCGGCCGGCGTTACCAGCTCACAGTTGACGGAAGCGGCCAATTTCCTGAATGCGCATCTCGCCGGGCAGACGCTGCCCGAAGTGCGCGGTCAGCTAGAGAAGGTCAAGGAAACCGTGCGGCGCGAACTCGACACGCTGAGCCAGGACCTGGTCGAGCGCGGCCTCGCCATCTGGTCGGGCAGCGAGGCGGATGACAAGCCGACGCAGCTGATCGTGCGCGGCCGTGCCAATCTTCTCGAGGGGCTGGCCGGTGCCGAGGATGTCGATCGCCTTCGCATGCTGTTCGATGACCTGGAAAAAAAGGACAGCCTGATCGAAATCCTCAATCTGGCCGAAAGCGGGCCGGGGGTGCGAATCTTCATCGGCTCGGAGAACAAGCTGTTCTCGCTGTCCGGTTCGTCGCTGATCGTTGCGCCCTACAAGGATGGCGACGACAAGATCGTCGGAGCCGTCGGGGTGATCGGCCCGACCAGGCTGAATTACTCGCGCATCGTGCCAATGGTGGACTATACGGCGCAATTGATGTCGCGTTTGTCGCGATAACCGGCCGGAAGAAAGCCGGTTTTTCCGGCAGCGTTCGATTGCACCCTTGATTTTTCGGCTTCAAAGCTCGATATCGACACCAAATCCTAGACATGTTGACATTCCGGAGACCGTCATGACCGACGATATGAACAAACACGGTGCTGAAGCGAACGCGGACGAAGCAGCGGCCGCTTATGCCGAAGCCGCCGCTGAACAGGTCGACTCAGCCGTTTCCGAGCCGGATCCGTTGGAGCTTGCCAAGGCCGAAGCCGCTGACATGCGCGACCGCTATCTGCGCCTTGCCGCTGAAATGGATAACCTGCGCCGCCGCACCGCGCGCGACGTCAAGGATGCAAAATCCTATTCCGTCGCCGGCTTTGCCCGCGATATGCTCGCCGTCTCCGACAACCTGCGCCGCGCGCTCGATGCCATTCCGGCCGAAGCCCGCGAAGCAGGCGATGCCGGCTTCAACGCATTGATCGAAGGCGTCGAGATGACCGAACGCGCCATGCTGTCGGCGCTGGAACGTCATGGCGTGCAGAAGCTGGAGCCGGTCGGCCAGAAGTTCGACCCGAACTTCCATCAGGCGATGTTCGAAATTCCGAATGCGGAAGTCCCCAACAACACCGTCGTCCAGGTCGTTCAGGCCGGCTACACCATCGGCGAACGCGTGCTGCGCCCCGCCATGGTCGGCGTCGCCAAGGGCGGCCCGAAAATCGTCGCTGCGGAAGAACCACCGGCCGCTTGATTCAATTTCATGAGAAACGGTGTCAGGATGGCTAAATTCTAGACCGTTCTGACACCGTGCTTATCGCCTCATAAATGACTCGGCACTTTTGCTTTCAACAGCTCGATAAGATGTGGGTCCATAAACTCATATTCATCCGGAATATGAAGGCAGATAAGCCGTTTTCGGTTCAGATGGGCTCTATACTTTGTCTGGACCTTGTTGCGATGTGATTTCTCCATAACGAAGACGATGTCGGCCCATTCGATTTGCTCGGGTGTTAGCGGATTTTCCGCGTCGTTGTTCGTTCCGGCGGAAGAAACCTTGATGCCGGGCCAATTTGCGAACACTTGCTCGGCAGTCGGGCTGCGCAACTTGTTCTGGCTGCAGATGAACAGGACGTTTTTCACGAGGTTTTCGTCACCCGAACAACTGCTTCAGATGGTCGTTCAAAAAACGCCCTTCCGGATCGAGCTTGTTCCGAAGTGCCCGGAAATCTCCGGCGCGTGGATAAAGCGCCGTCACGTCCTCGCTACCCATGAAATGCAGCTTGCCCCAATGCGGGCGTGAGCCGAACTGGCGCAGGATATCGTCGACATCCTTCAGGTAGTTCCAGTAGTCCGTGCCCGGTTGGCCCGAGACCGACAGCGTGATCGAATCCTGTTCGAAGAACGGGCTGATCCAGCCGCCGTCGCCGGCGGTGAAGCGGTATTCGATCGGGTAGATGCAGGTCGGGTGTTTCTCCAGCATCAGCTTGCGCACTTCGGTGCAGGCCTGCTTGCCGTATTTGACCGGCACCGCATATTCCAGCTCGTGGAAGTTCGGCACATATTCGATCGGATAGATTTCCGAGGAATAGGCGATCTTCTCGAACGCATTTTCCATCGGCGGCCGATCGGTGATGTCGATGGTCTTCATCTCGCAGACATCGGAGAGGCTTGTGGTGGTCGAGACGGAGGATGTATCGGGCAGGCAGTAGCAATGGCGGCTTTCCGGCACGGGGCACCAGAAAAAGCCGAAATGCCGGTGGTTGGCGGCGAGATCGTCGTGTTGCTCCATGCATTCGTCGAAGGTGCAGCGCCACAGCTTCTCATGCAGATTGTAGCTGTCCATCACCTGCAGCGTGATTTCCGAGATGACGCCGAGCATGCCGATGGATACGCGGGCGGCGTTCAGCATGTCGGGCTCGCTGTCGTCGATGGCAAGAATGCTGCCGTCCGGCTGCACCAGCCGCATGCCGACGATCTGCGAAGCCATGTTGCCGAGTTTAAGGCCGGTGCCGTGCGTGCCTGTGGTCAGCGCGCCCGCCAGCGCCTGGCTGTCGATATCGCCCTGGTTGATCATCGAAAGCCCGCTGCGCTTCAGGGCCTTACCCAGCGTGTTGATCGTCGTGCCGGCATGGACGGAGACACGCTTGCGCGCCGTGTCGATGTGGGTGACGCCCTGCAGGCCGGAGAGCGTCAGGTGCAGTCCGCTGGTCAGCGCCACCGGCGTGAATGAGTGGCCTGACCCCGCGCAGCGCACGTTCAGCCCATTCGATGTTGCCTCACGTACCATATCCGCCAGAGCGGCCTCGCTGTCGGGTGCACCCCTGTGCCTCACGATGCACGATTGATTTCCCACCCAGTTGCGCCAGTGCCCGCCTGTTTCCATCATGTTCCCGTTCTCCCGTTTGTTCTTCACATCGCCGTAAAACAATTATCGACGAAAAGATGCGTGCCGTTGACGAAGCTGGATTCGTCGCTGGCGAGGAAGAGGGCGGCCTGTGCCACTTCCATCGGATCGCACATGCGGCCTTGCTGGGCGGCGATCGCTGCGTCGGACACATCGACACCGTATTTGGCAAGGCCCACCAGTTCGCGCTTGCCGTGGTCAGTGGCGATGAAGCCGGGACAGACGGCGTTGGAGCGGATACCGCGATCGCGGAATTCCACGGCAATCGCCCGGGCGAACATGTGGCAGGCGCCCTTGGTCGTGTCGTAGAGCACCTCCATCGGCGTCGCCGCCACGGCCGAGATCGAGGAGGTCGAGACGATGCTGCCGCCACCGGCGGCCAGCATGCCCGGCAGCACGGCCTTGGTCATCAGGAACATCGAGCGCACATTGACGGCCATCAGCCGGTCCCACTCGTCCTCCTCCGTTTCGAGAAACGGCCCAACGGCCAGAATGCCGGCGTGATTGAAGAGAACCGTAATTGCGCCGAATGCATCCTCGACGGCTTTCACCGCCGATTTGACCTCGGCGGAAACGGACACGTCGGCGGGTGCGAAAACAGCCTGTCCCCCCTCGGCGCGGATCGCGGCCGCAACCTCTTCGCCCTTGCTGCGCGGCAGGTCGACGATGCCGACGCGGGCGCCTTCGCGGGCAAAGAGCTGGGAAGCGRCAAGGCCGCATCCCCCGGCACCTCCACTGATCAACGCGGTCTTTCCAGAAAGTCTGCCTGCCATCGCCGTTCTCCTCGTGATTTTCCAAGGATTATTGTTGACGCAACCGGGGCTGTCGATATCCCATAAGGGATAGATCGCCGAAGAATAAAGGTCCCGCCTTTGCTGCCAGACTTATCCCGCCAGATCGCCGCGCTGATAGATGGTCTCTCGACGCCGGGTTTCGGCGAGGCGCTCGACGCGCTGCTGCGCCGGGCGGCGGTCTTCGATCTGTCCGGCGTCTTCGTCTTTCCCTATGACGCGCGGCCGCTTTTGCTGCATGACGGCTACACCCGGCATGTGGCGCCACGGGCCTGGGCCGCCTATCTCGGCGGCGCCTATCTGCTCGACCCCTTCTATGTTGCCTGCAACAATCGTCATCCGGCCGGGCTGTGGCGGATGCGCGATCTCGCACCGGATGATTTCTTCGACACCCAGTTCAGCACCTCGCGCGAGGTACACCCGTGTGTATCGACGGAATCTGGGTCACTGGTCGAGGAGATCGGCTTTCTCGTGCCGCTGGAGGGCGGCATCACGGCCACCTATTCGCTGATGCGCGTCAAAGGTCATTCCGGATTCAGCGATGCCGAATTGGAAGATCTGCGCGCCTATGAGCCGATCGTACAGGCGGCAATCCGCTCAAGCTGGAAACGCGAGGCGAGCCGCGTATTTCCGCAGGCTGGCCAGGATGATCTGATGGAGGAGGCTTTCGGCAGGCTATGCGCCGACCGGCTGACGCTGCAGCAGCGCAACATCGTGCGGCTTATCCTGCGTGGACACAGCAATGCGTCGATCGGGGAAAGCATCGGCATTTCGGAAGGCACGGTGCGCATCCACCGCAAGAACATCTACAAGCGCCTGGCCATTTCCAGCCAAGCGGAGCTGTTCGGCATTTTTATCGATCACCTCAATCAGCAAAAACTGTATTGAGGCGATTGGATCAGGCCGCGTTGGAGGCCTGGTCGTCGCTGAGGAGGGTATAGATCGCCGATGCCGAATCCGTTGCCCGCAGCCGGGCAACCATGTCCGGATCCCGCAAAACGCGCGCAATCCGCGACAGTGCCTTCAGGTGATCTGCGCCAGCGCCTTCGGGGGCGAGCAGCAGGAAGACAAGGTCAACCGGCTGGTCGTCGAGCGCTTCGAAATCGACCGGCGATTCCAGTCGCGCAAAAATACCGACGATCGACGACAGATGGCCAAGCTTGCCATGCGGGATAGCGATGCCGTTGCCGACACCGGTGGATCCCAAGCGCTCTCGCTGAAGAATGACGTCGAATATTTCCCGTTCGGGTAGATCAGTGATCTTGGATGCTTTTGCCGCCAATTCCTGAAGCAACTGCTTCTTAGAATTGGCCTTCATGGCCGGAAGTATCGCATTCTGCTGCAGCAAGCCTGCCAATGCCATTCTTTTGTCCTCGTTCGCATGTAGGAGCCGCATACACCCGGCAAAATGCCGGACGGCGGCCCCATCCATCCTTCTCTCGGCGCTTTACCGGCGGACCGTCAACGGTCTTCCATGCGTAAACCACC